>CAYURK010000058.1:0-1939 GCA_964447225.1 uncultured Metamycoplasma sp. | reverse complement strand
TTATTTCCATATGTTTGAATATAATTTAAATATAAAGGACTATTACTTTTGTTTACTATTTTAATTTTTACTGTTTTAGTAATTAAACTTGAATAACTATACAAAATAACATTATCTTCTCTACTATTTGCATTTGTATCAATAGTTTCTATTAAACTATAGTCAATTCAAATTTCAAATTGAGAGTTGTTAATATTTTTTTGACCTATAATGTCAAAACCTTGTGTTGTTAATTCAAATTCAAGATAATCATCTTTTTTAGTTGATTTGATACTTGTATTATTTAAATATGAAATATTTTCAGAAGAATTTTTAACTATTTCTCATCCACTAGTCATAGATATTAAATCATTTTCAAATGAGATTGATTTATTTACATTTAAAAATGAATCAAAATAAAATTCAATAGTATCAAAAATAATAGAACCTAAATTATCATTTTTAAATTCGAATCTAATTTTAGAAATTTTGTTATAAAATCAAATATTCATAATTGATCTAGCCGAATTTCGATCATTAAATTGAGAGCCATAAATCCCTTCAAATAATATATTTCCATTTTGATCAGTTAGTTTAGCTCATGTAGGTCTTGCTTGAGAATGATTATTAGTTCTATGGTTAAAAACAATACTATTTATTTCTTGTTCAGTTTTAAAATTAACTTCAAATACTGATACAAATGGCTGACTTCCTCATTTTTCAAACCAACTGCTCGGTGTCTTTAGTTTATTGTCAATTGCATTATCTGAGCTTTGGATTGTTTCTTTGGGATCAATAATATCAACAAATGTATAGTCCCTTTTATCTATTAAATTAACTTTTCTTGGAATATTAAGACCAAATAGTGATGTTTGAAAATCGTTATAATTTATTTTTCGTGTTATGTGTTTATATTTTTTATCATCAATAAAATCAATAGGATTATTAATTAACTCATCTGCATTTGGGATAACAACATTATTTATTGCATTAATTCAATTACCATTATTAATTGAGTATTGTAAATTAAAACTTGTTGCTCCACCAGTATTAATAATAAAAACATCTCATTTTAATTCATCACTAGTTTTAAGTTCTTTTGAATAAACATTGATTCAATTATTATTTGAATACCTATCATTACTAAAGACAACTGATTCATTATTTAATATAGGATTAGTTCTATCAATTATTGCAATTTGATCATCTCATATTGCTTGAAATTTGTATATTCCATCTTTGGGTGCAATAAAATTAAAACTAATTTTAGTTCCTGCAGGTTGTGATGTTGTTGACATTAATAAACCTTGAGTTCAATCAGATGTAGTTTTATAAATAATATTATTTTCATTTAACATGTATTTAATTCTTTTGTCAAAATTATTGTCTGATGAATTAAATGAATTGTATAGAGAAAAAATAGGCAAATTAGCAACTTGTCTAACTTTAATTTTTCAACCATATTTTTCAACATAATTACTTGGTTTACCTTGAAAATCATTAGGAATAATAGCTATGTCAAATTCATCAATTTCATCAATTTTATCTTTATTAGGAGTATAAATTAGTTTTTTATTATTTGATGGATGCATTTCAATTTTTGCTCCTAATTTTGAAACTGAACTAAATTCCATTTTTGATCAACTAAAATTTTTGTTAACTCAATTAATATTATTTTCAAAATCAAAAACATATGATTGTCCTGCAGGTATTTCATATGGAGATTGCATATCATTTGTATATACATAATTGTTTGTTTTATTATCATATATGTAAGGTCCTGTTGAATATAAATTAGCAACAAAATCAAAAGATTTATAGTTTTTATTTAATTTATCTATTTCTTGTTTTTGTTCATTTGAAGCTAGTTCATATGATGATGGTCAATTATCATTTCAAATTGGACTAAAGTTAGATAAAGCATGTCAAAAGTTTAAACCAAAATAATTAGATAATTCAA
>CAYURK010000057.1:0-2008 GCA_964447225.1 uncultured Metamycoplasma sp. | reverse complement strand
CTAAATTTTTTATTGGTTCAATGTCATTATTACTTGCATCTTCTGCATTTGTATTAGTAGCAGGAATAGTTGTGGCTTCTAAAAGAAAAAATAAGAATATAAATGTAAAGCAACAAACTACAATTAACAATAATCTTAAAGCTGAAAATTTTGGTTGAAAAGAATTTGAAGCTCAAGATAAAGTTAAAGAAATTGATAATTCTTTTGTTTATGAAAAATTGATTCATTTTTTTAGAGGAGATCATGAAATTAAAGATAAATCTCAAATTACTGTTAAACAAAAAAATGTTTCAAACAATTCAATATCTTTTACTGTTTCATTAGCGGGTGGTACTTGATATGACGCTAATGGTAAACTAGGGAAAACAAATAGAGATTTTAATTTTGTTATTAATGATTTTAAAATTTCTCAACAAAAAACAGAAACTAAAATAATTAATCCAATTGATGCAATTGTTTTAGGATTAGAAAATTTTGAAGCATCTCAGGCAATTAATCAAATTACTAACAATTTTATCCATAGCAAAATTGTTTATTTTTTATCTGGTTCTTATGAAATATTAAATGCAAATCAAATTTTAAATGTAAAAACTCAATTAAGTGGTGATAATATCAAACTCTCATTTACATTAGCAAGTAATACATGATATGATGCTAATGGTAGTTTAGGTAGTGCAAGTAAAGATTTTTCTACCATAATTAATAATTTTAAATCTAAACCATTAACTGAAACAACTGTTTTAGATGAATATAAGATTGAAGTTAGTGGTCATAATTCAACTCCAATGAATTGATATAATCCTGCTGCTTGTGTTAGTGAATCAGCAAATTCTGATGCTTGATATAAATTTAAAGAAAATTTATGAAGAATGATTGCAGGTGGTCTAAATTCAGATAAAGTTGGAGATGAAAATCTATTTAATAATTTAATTAAATTACCTCCTGAGTATAATCAAGAAAATTGAGTAACTGATTTTAATAACTTTTTTACATCGTTTTCAGTTGCTAATTATGATAATTCTGAAGGAAGTGTAACAGTTAATTTTAGTGTATCAAGCGAATATGCTTTAGTAACCAATGAAAATGCTAATGCTTCATGAACTAATATTAAACTATATGGTTTTAAAGTTAATAAAATTACCACATTTACAGATAATACTGAAGAAACAGCATTTATAAATTCTAATTGATCAGATATTGACGTTAAGGATGTTAATGAAGATCAACTAAAAACCTGATTATTTGATAATTACATTAAATCTGCTTATGATAATGGTGATGCTAATAATGGTTATGATTTTTCAAATGATTGAATAACTGGAGTAGCTAATCCAGTAAAATATGCTACAAGCAGTGTAAATGGTTCTAACCCTTCTACATGAACTAAATTAACTAAAGATAATATTATTTTGTCAAACTTCAATTACGTTCCCATTAAAGGGATGTTAAGAGTTGATGTTAGATTGAATGTATGGAATGTTTCAAATAATTCTCAAGGTGGTTTAAAATGATCATCAAGTGCTTTTGTTGAAGGAACAAAAGGATCTGATATTGATGGTAATGCACCTTATGGAAGGTGATATATTGGTGGATTTAATGTCTCTGAAACTAAAGCTGTTGATTCAATTGCTGCATTAAATTTAGGATTTGAAAATCTTACAGCTGATCAAGTAAATAATCAAAACAAAATTAATAATGATTTAATATTTAAAAATATTAAACTTTTATTAACTGGTAATTATGATATAACTAATGCAAATCAAATTTCAAATGTAAAAACTAAATTAAATGGTGATGATATTAGTCTTTCTTTTACATTAGCAGCAAACACTTGATGTGATGCTAATGGTAATGTAGGTAAAATAGAAAAAGAATTTACTACAACTATTGATTGATTTAGTAATGAAAATGAAGTAAAAACATATGTTATGAACAAGTTGAAAAACAATTTATTAAAAATAAATATTGATAACTATAGAGAATATTTTGAAGGAGCAAACAATAAACC
>CAYURK010000056.1:0-2145 GCA_964447225.1 uncultured Metamycoplasma sp. | reverse complement strand
AAACTACAAAAGAAATAATAAGAAATAATATTCAAATAATCCCTATTTTTGAAGATAGTGAAGATGAATTAGAAATAGGTAATGGATCAAAAATTAAAACAAAAATTACATAAAAAGAAATATTTAACATTAAATACACAAAAATTAAAAGTAGCAAAGATAATCATTTTTGAGTAAAAATGCTTTTTCTTGATTGTGGTTTAGAAATTATTAACAAAAAACTTGAATCTTCAATTTCAGTTTTTAACATTTGATTTGATTTTAAAGAAAAAAACATACCACCAAAAACAATAATAGTTAAGAATGCAAAAGATAATGAAAGCAAACAATAATTTGTATAAAAAGTTTCAACACCTTCATACTGTTGCATTTTAATTACCAACGGAAATATAATGGATGTCATTAAAATGATTAAAATTGAAGCTAAAGTCAATACTCATGTTGAATATGATTTGAAGAATTTTAAAGTTGTATATTTGAATATTGGCATAACAATATTTTAATTTAATATTTAACATAATTTGTAAAGTGATAAAAATGAAAAATAAATATCAAATACTAAATATGAAATTTTAAATTTCTATTTTGTAATTTTTTTATCTTTTAATTTTCATAATCTAAAAAAATTAAATTTTAGATCATAAATATGAAAAATTTGGTTTAGAATTTATTAAAGAATCTTTATTTGGAGTTAGTAATGTCTAAAAAGTTAGCACAAGAATATCTTAGAAAAGGTGATAACATTAATACAAAAGTTATTTTTGATAATGGTAAAGTGTTTGAGTTAAACATTAAAGGAGAAATTAAAACGATGTCTGATTCAGGTTTTAGTAAAAAACAAATGGAACAATTGCAAGGTTTAATACATCCAATTGTTGAAAGACTTGATGTTCTTGAAAAAGATGTGAAAGAATTAAAGCAAGATGTTAATGTTTTGAAACAGGATGTTAATGTTTTGAAGCAGGATGTTAATGTTTTGAAGCAGGATGTTAATGTTTTGAAGCAGGATGTTAATGTTTTGAAACAGGATGTTAATGTTTTGAAACAGGATGTTAATGTTTTAAAATCATTTCACAAAGATGACATTAAGAAGTTAAAAATACAAAAATAAAAATAATATTTTAGTTCTATTAAACAAATTTGATAGCTTTCAATTTTAGGTGGATTAAAAAATAAAACAACTCTAACATTCAAGTTAGAGTTAAAAGATTTGCTCACCTAAAATTGAAAGCTATCCATTATTTATTAATTTTTTATATTCATCATCTTTCAAATTAATTACATTATTGTTATAACAATTAATTGCTCCAAAAATACCATTATCAAGTATTTGAATATCATTAGAATTACTTCCTATCCAACTATTTGGTTTATATGATGATTCTTCAATATTTTTATCTATTGTAAAGATTTGACGTTTTGTTGAAGTATTGTCAACTTTAGTTATTAAGGTGTTAGATGAATATGAGAATAACAAATTAGGAAACAAGTTTTCCTCCGGTTATATTTGTATTAGATGGGAAAGAATCACTATAATATTCACAATTTGCAGGAAGTATTACTTCTTTTATATTAGTGTTAGCAAAAGCTCTTGACCCAATTTCAGTTACTGAATTAGGAATGGTTACTTGACTTAGTTGTCTGTTGGCTGCAAAAGCAGATTTACCTATTGAAGTAACTGAGTTAGGAATGGTTACTTGTTTCAACTGACATCAATAAAAAGCATATTCACCTATTGTAGTAACTGAGTTAGGAATGGTTACTTGGGTTAGATTATTATCCTCAAAAGCAGAATTACCAATTTTTATTACTGAATCAGGGATGGTTACACGAGTGATTTTGTGGTCACCGCCAAAATGAAAGGCACCACTACAAATTTCTACTACTTTTGCCTTGCCAGGATATTTTTTACTCATTCGGTAAACATCAGTCATATACTCAGGAATATCTATCTCTTCTTGTTTATTACCTATAGCTCAATCCCAATCTGTTATATATGCTTCTCCTTTTTTAACATCAAAGTTAAATCCATCTTTTGTATAATATACTTCACCATCAGGTAAAATTTCATTATTTGAACAAGAAACAATTGGTGCAATTATTAATGGTGTAATTAAAACTGATGATGTTAATAATAAATTTTTA
>CAYURK010000055.1:0-2237 GCA_964447225.1 uncultured Metamycoplasma sp. | reverse complement strand
CTAAATTTTTTATTGGTTCAATGTCATTATTACTTGCATCTTCTGCATTTGTATTGGTAGCAGGAATAGTTGTAGCTTCTACAAGAAAAAATAAAAATATAGATGTAAAGCAAGAAACTAAAATAATTAATCCAATTGATGCAATTGTTTTAGGATTAGAAAATTTTGAAGCATCTCAGGCAATTAATCAAATTACTAACAATTTTATCCATAGCAAAATTGTTTATTTTTTATCTGGTTCTTATGAAATATTAAATGCAAATCAAATTTTAAATGTAAAAACTCAATTAAGTGGTGATAATATCAAACTCTCATTTACATTAGCAAGTAATACATGATATGATGCTAATGGTAGTTTAGGTAGTGCAAGTAAAGATTTTTCTACCATAATTAATAATTTTAAATCTAAACCACTAACTGAAACAACTATTTCAGATAACTATAAAATTGAAGTTAGTGGTTATAATTCAATACCAATGAATTGATATAATGCTGCCAGTTGTGTTAGTGAATCAACAAATGTATCTTCTTGATGACATTTTAAAGAAAATCTATGAAGAATGATTGCTGGTGGACCAAATTCAGGTAAAGTTGGAGATGAAAATCTATTTAATAATTTAATTAAACAACCTCCTGAATATAATCAAGAAAATTGAGTAACTGATTTTAATAACTTTTTTACATCATTTTCAGTTACTAATTATGATAATTCTGAAGGAAGTTTAACAGTCAGTTTTAGTGTATCAAGCGAATATGCTTTAGTAACCAATGAAAATACTAATGCTTCATGAACTAATATTAAACTATATGGTTTTAAAGTTAATAAAAGTACCACATTTACAGATAATACTGAAGAAACAGCATTTATAAATTCTAATTGATCAAATATTGATGTTAATGATATTAATGAAGATCAACTAAAAACTTGATTATTTAATAATTATATTGAAACTGCTTATGATAATGGTAATGCTAATAATAACTATGATTTTTCAAATGATTGAATAACAGGGGTAGCAAGTCCAATTAAATATGCTACAAGTAGTGTAAATGGATCTAACCCTTCTACATGAACTAAATTAACTAAAGATAATATTATTTTGTCAAACTTCAATTACGTTCCCATTAAAGGGATGTTAAGAGTTGATGTTAGATTGAATGTATGGAATGTTTCAAATAATTCTCAAGGTGGTTTAAAATGATCATCAAGTGCTTTTGTTGAAGGAACAAAAGGATCTGATATTGATGGTAATGCACCTTATGGAAGGTGATATATTGGTGGATTTAATGTCTCTGAAACTAAAGCTGTTGATTCAATTGCTGCATTAAATTTAGGATTTGAAAATCTTACAGCTGATCAAGTAAATAATCAAAACAAAATTAATAATAATTTAATATTTAGAAATATTAAACTTTTATTAACCGGTAGTTATGATATAACTAATGCAAATCAAATTTCAAATGTAAACACTAAATTAAATGGTGATGATATTAGTCTTTCATTTACATTAGCAGCAAACACTTGATGTGATATTAATGGTAATCTAGGTAAAACAGAAAAAGAATTTACTACAACTATTGATTGATTTAGTAATGAAAATGAAATTAAAACATATGTTTCAAATAAATTACTTAATAATTTACTAAAAATAAATATTGATAACTATAGAGAATATTTTGAAGGAGCAAACAATAAACCTAATAAAGAAAATACTGGCAGAATGTCATTAGCAACTTTTAGTAAACTTGTAGAGCTTCCAGAATCATCAATTGAATCTTTTACTTTAGAAAAAGCAAATGAACAAGAACAAGATAAAGGATTTTTGAGATTAAACTTTTCAATAAATTTAAATATCAATAATAAAAAATATAGTTTTAATATTAATGATATTTTAACTGGAATGTATGATCCTAATAGTAGTTATAATAGGAATTTTTTTGATATTGTATATTTGTGAATTGCTACAACAGGTACTGGACCTTGTCTTCGTGCTATTAAATCTTCTGAATTATCAGATGAAGTTGCTTATATTCCTAGCGATGTTAGACATATATTACCTGGTAAAAATGGTGCTTCTCAATTAAATATTGCTTCAAATTGAAGAAAACTTGATTTTAGATTTGCTATTAATTTTATAGGTTTTTCTCAAGGTGATTTAAGAACTAATAATCAAATTGAAGAATTGACTTTTAATGGATTAGAAAATATTTTTAGTGACCCAAATTATGGATATGGA
>CAYURK010000054.1:0-2398 GCA_964447225.1 uncultured Metamycoplasma sp. | reverse complement strand
CCTGTTTATTATGGTGCGTCCTTTTTAAAAAATTATAATGAACAAGAATATATAAAGAAATTTAATTTAGATATTTTGTTTGATCGAGTAATTCAAGATTTTCCTAATTATTTAAATTTACCAAATAAAGTAACATTTCAAAAAATTGATTGGATAAACAATAAAATTGAAAATAAAAAATTAGTAGAAAACAAATTAAAAATTATTAATGATAATAATTCAAAAATCGTTGGAAGACTTTTAGGTGGTAATTTAAATACAATGGCTTCATTAATAGGAACAAAATATATGCCAAATTTCGAAGAAGGGGATATTTTATTTATTGAAGATTCTAATGTTAATATTAGCATTGTGGAAAGAAATATGTCTGTTCTTAAAAATGCAAATATTCTAAACAAAGTTTCTTGCATTATAATTGGTTTAATTGAGGATTACGATGACTTGAATTCAAAAAGACAATATCATGAAGTTTTACAAGAATTTATTGATAAAAAGATTCCTATTATTTTAAATTTCCCATGTTCTCACATTCAACCTTCAACTATTTTAAAAATAGGCGCAAAATTAGAAATTGATTTAAAAAACAAAAAGTTTTTTGTGCTTGATTAATAAAAAAGTAAATAAACAAAATTTAGGTAATTTCTTTTTTGTATGAGATTAATTGATTTATTTAACCTAACAACATAATAAATAAATTACTTATTTAAGTTTTATTTTTCTTTTTTAAAATAAAATAAATACTATATGAAAAACAATAAGTACATATATTTATGTGGTCCAACTGTATATAACAAAGTACATATAGGAAATATGAGACCTATAGTCACATTTGATTTAATGCTTAGAGGTTTAAAATACAAAGATTCTAATATTAAATTGATTCATAACATCACAGATATAGATGACAAAATAATTAATAAAGCTAAACAAGAAAATGTTAGTGAAGAAAAAATTTCAAAAACATATACAGAATTTTATTTAAGTATGTTAAGTAAATACAATATTCAAACTATTGATTTCATGCCAAAAGTATCTAAGAAAATTGCAATGATAGATCAATTTATAAACAATTTAAAAAATAAAGATTTTGTTTATGAATCAAATGGGTCTTTTTATTTTAAAACTTCTAAATTAAGTACATATGGTGAAGTATCTCATAATTTGTTAGAAAACTTACAATCTGACGATAATAATACTGATAAAGAAAATCCTTTTGATTTTGCTCTTTGAAAAAACAAAACAGAAGGAAAAACATGAAATACATCATTAGGAAATGGTAGACCTGGTTGACATACAGAATGTGCTGCTTTTATTAATGAATTAACTAAAAATGAATCTTTGTTAATCCATGGTGGTGGTATTGATTTAAAATTCCCTCATCATGAAAATGAAAATGCTCAATTTCGAGCATTAACAAACAACCCTATATGTGAAGAGTGAATACATGTAGGTATTATTAATTTTAAAAATCAAAAAATGTCAAAATCAATTGGAAATTTAATTTTAGCAGATGAATTTCTTGATAAATATGAATCACAAACTAATGCAGCAGATTTATTTAGATTAATGATTATTTCTTCATCAATTAAATCTACAATCGAATTAAGTGATGAAATGATTGACTCATTAATTAAAAAAAATATTCAAATTGAGAAAATAATTAACTATGTGTTAATAAATAATTTTGAAAATAAAAAATATATTATTAACAATGAATTTGTAGATAATCTAGCTCAAGGAAAATTTTCTAATATTTATAAAAATATTAATGAGGACATTAAAAATTTTAACAGTTCTAAAAAAGATGAGTATGCTATATCTTTATATAATAAAATAAATTTTCTTGGTTTTAATATGTCAAATAATAAAATTAGTGAAGAAGATAAACAGAACTATTCAAAATGAATAGAATTAGTAAAAAATAAGCAATATGATGAAGCAGATAAATATAGAAAAATATTATTAGATAAAAAATTAATTTAATATCTTGAATTATGGATAGATTTAAAAGTAAAGTTAAATTTTATAATCAATATGGTGAAGGGGTTGTTTTTGAAAACAACAAACCATTCTATGTTTATGGAGTAATTATTGATGAAATTGTTGAAGTAGAAAAAATTGAAGAATTTGAAAAATACGGAAAAGCAAAATTAATTAAAATAATTTGAAAATCTAATAATAGAGTTGAACATAAAATAAAAGATGCTCATCTTATAGGTGGATATGAACTTATTCATATGAATGATGAAGAACAAAAAAAATTTAAAATCAATCAAGTTATTAGTAACTTTAAAAAAAATGCTAATTATAATCTCAAAAATGTAGAGTGATTTAATGGAAACAAAAAAATTAAATATAGAAACAAAATAACTCTACATGATGGATATTTTTATCAGAA
>CAYURK010000053.1:0-2621 GCA_964447225.1 uncultured Metamycoplasma sp. | reverse complement strand
TCATTATTTTGTTTATTTTCTTTATCATTTAAATCAGATTTTTCAAAATATTTTGCAATAACTTTAAATCTTTGAATGTCTACATAATTAATTATTTCTCATATTTTTTCAATATCAACACTATCATTTTCACAACTAATTACTTTCTCTTTAAAGTAAAAAGATAATTTATTTGCTTTTTCAAAATTTGAAACTCCATTTTTATCTGTTGGAAAACCTTTTATATTACTTCCATCCAAAAACTTTTTAATTCTATTTGCAGTTATATTTTCATTCTTGCCTTTTAGTGTTGATTTTAAGAAATTATTAATTATTTCAACAATTTGAAATTTACTTAATGTTTGACTATCATTTACAGAATTATTCAATTTTATAAAAACAAGTTGAGAGATAAGATTAACTAATTCTGGAATACAAAAAAATTCATTCAATCTCTTTTCAGATTTTTCAATATTACCATTATTAGAAGCTAGCGATATAGGACAAGAACTTATTTTAGTATCTCACAAATTAATATTATTCATTTCTTCCAACTCTTTATATGGATCATATTGAATACCTCATTGAGATTGTCTATTTTTTAATTTTCAATTACCAGGACCTTTACTATATTCTCTGTGTCTTAAAAAAATTGATTTGTAATCCTCTACAAATTGAGAATTAATATAAGAACAATTTTTTAGAACAGTTTCAATATCTTTTCAATTATGAAAAATAGAAAAAGTCAAATCACCATTTGATTGATTTCTATATTTTCTATTCTTTTTAAAATATACATCTTCGTAAACATTTTTTAATAATGAATCACTATAAGAATATTTTTTATTTGATGAATCAAATTCAAACGATTTGAAAAACACTCCTCTAAGGGTTAATTTAAAATAAAGAAAAACAAACAATTCTTTTGAATTTATTTCACTATCTAATCCTTTTCTTCAAATCTTATAAACATTATATTTTTTTGCTTCACTAAACAAAAAATCAGAAGATGTATTTTCTTTTGTAAACCCAAAAATTTTTTGATATTCATCTTTATACAATTTAGAAGGTCTACCTGTTTCTTTAATTTTTAATTGTTGGTTATCATTGAACAAATCAATCATATTTAAAAAATCAATTTTTCTTTGTTTTTTTCTGCTTAAAGTACGTCTTGCTCTTCTTATTTCACCACGTGTTCCTTCGCCATACTTACCATCTTTTGGATTAGAAAGTTGTGAAAACAAATGGGAACCAGTTGCAATAATATTCTGATTTTCATCTACCAAAGATCAACCTACTGAGGCAATTCCTAAATCTAAACCTAAATGTACTTTTTTCATGTTAATATGAATTATACTTTATTTATAGTATATCTACTAGACAAGATTTATTTTAGTATTGATTTATTTTTAAAATCTATGGATAAATATGAATTAAATATTTAAAAAGATGAAATAAGTTTCAAAATTATTCTTTCTTTGATTTGATGTATGTTTCTTTCAAGTAATTAATTTTTGTATTTGTATCTTTAAATAACATATTCAATTCTTGACTAGAAGAAACTCTAGAAGTTATTCCTGTTTCTTTTCAGATATTTAAAATATTTTTATCTAATATTTCATTTTCAATTTTTGTTATTAATTCGTCATACTTAATATAATTTCTTTCCTTGATGTATTGAATGATATAGTCAACAAACCTTATAGACTTTTTATCTCTAATTATTAATTCATTTTGAAACTTATCATATTTATATTTTTTTAATTTTCTCGTAATGAATTTTAGACAATATTCATTTGATAGAAAACCATTAAACAAAGAAAAACATTTTAATTTTCTAAAAGAAAGATATTTTTGAGTTTTCAAAAAAGATGATAATTTTTTAGCAATATCTTCTATTTCTTCTTTTAAATCAATTCCTGTTTTTTCTAAAAAATATTTATATGAAACAATACTATTTTCATTTATTTGTATAATGTCCTGTCTCAAAAAATCATTTTGGAAAATAGATTCCAAATCATTTGTAAAAAAGTCCTTATATTCATTTTTATATATTCCAATATCAAATATTTGGTTTTTGATTTCTAAAAAAAGATTACTTTTTATTTTCTTTATATATAGAAAATTATCACTAATTTCATATCCTATTTTTTCAAGTATAGAATTATTGAAAAAATTTTTTTCGTAACCATTTGAATTTAAAAAAGCAAAAAAATCTTTTTTACTAATAAATCTTGTATCATTAAATGTTTTGATAAAAAGATCTCTAAAAATTTTTAAGTCTTCATTACCAATCTCAATATTTTCGTTAACATTGAATTTAATATTTTTTATTTCTTGAATTTTTTGGAGATCTAAATTTGCTTTTATACTCATTTTGTCGTGACCATAATCTTTAGATAGAACATCTACTAATTGGTTTAAATCATTAATTTTGTTTTTTGACATCATCTTAACAATAAATTCCTCTTTCGAATCATAATTAATCAAAATGTTTGGCATTCTAAGTAAAAAAATATTTTTATTTTTTATTTTATTTTTAATAAAATTATGTAATTCGTAATAGTCTTCTAAATTTAACTCTTTCATCAATTCTAAATTATTTTCAAAAATAAATTTAGTACTATAAAAATCTTTTTAAT
>CAYURK010000052.1:0-2877 GCA_964447225.1 uncultured Metamycoplasma sp. | reverse complement strand
AATAAAACAAAGTAAAAAAGATAATAATAAAATAGGACCTATTTTTTTATTTTGTATTTCTTCATTTTTAAGTTTAATCTCATTGTATTCTTTTAATAATTGATTATATTCTTCAATATCTTTATCTGAAAATCATTTATTTTCAAATTTTTTATCAATATTTTTAATTTTTTCTTTAAACAAATCATGAAAAAGTGAATTTTGAGACATAGCAAGATTATTATATATTATAATAATGATTATGTCCAAACCAAAACACAATTTTACTTGACAATTAGTTGGTCTAGTTTTTTTATTAATTATTTTTATTTTATTTTTAGTTGATAATATTTCTACTCAATTTATAATTATTCTTTCTATTGTTTTGTTGTGTTATTCAATAGGTTCATTATCTGTTAATGTATCTAGATATAAAAAATCTAAAAAAATAAATGAAATGATTACCATTCATAAAATCAAATATATTTTTTCAATAATTACTTTAATTACTTCTTTATTATTCATTTTTTTACTATATGGTATTATGAATTTTCAACTTGTTGAAAATTCGTATTTTCCATGAATTCAAGGAGAAACTTATTATTATCCTACTATTGATTCTAGTTGATATAAGACTGTAACCTCATTTTATATTCCAAATCGTGTTAATTTTGATACTGGCATAAAATTATATTCAATATTTGGTTCATTAATATTTTTATTCACATGTATATATTTAATGATAGATAAAATTATTGATATTGTGTTAATTTTTATAACTAATACAAAACATGGAGATGTAGTTAATAGTGTTGAAATATTAAAAGACCAAATAAATCAAAACGAAAATGTGATTTCTAACCTAGAACCTACACATGTTGATAATAAAATAAATGAAAATCAAAATAATAATGAAATTTTTAATCGTTTATCTGATGAAATCAAAAAAATAGATGAAGAAAATCAAAAAAATTTGAATAATAAAAATAATTTAGATTCAAATTAATAAAATTATCAATTGCTTATTGCTAGAGTTTTAATATTGTGATAATATTAAAGTGATTAGATGGTAGATATATGTATAGAAAATATTCTGATGGAATTATCGAAGTTATTACTGGCCCAATGTTTAGTGGTAAAAGTGAGGAATTAATTAAAAGAATAAGAATTTTGAATTATGCAGATATTTCTACTCTTATTGTTAAACCATCAATAGATAATCGTTTTTCTGAAATTGAAATTATATCTAGGTCTGGTGCTTCTATTAAATCATATTCTGTTGATACTGTAGAAGATATTAAAGAACTATTCAAGTTAAAAGAATATAAGTGTTTAGTTATTGATGAAGTTCAATTTTTTGATGATGAATTAATTACTTATGTTGATAATTTAGCTAATAAAGGAGTTAGAGTTATTGTTTGCGGATTAGATCAAGATTTTAAAAGGAGACCTTTTAAAATAATGGCTAATTTAATGGCAATAGCTGATGATGTTTTAAAACTAAAAGCAGTTTGTGTAGTATGTAAAAATGCTGCAACATGTTCATTTAGAACTTCCACAACAAGTGATACTATTGAAATTGGTGATACAGATAAATATGAGGCTAGATGTAGACAATGTCATGAAAAGGGAATGAAAAATTTAAAATCAAAAAATTAATTTTCATCTTTTATTTCGGTATTAAATAACTTATTTATTTCTTCTTTTATTGATTTATTTTCATAAATAATGTTATATAAAGCAGCAACAATTGGTAAATATAAATTATTTTTAACTCTTATGTTGTTGACAATTTCTAAACCTTTAATGCCTTCTATGGTTATTTTTTTTGTATCTTTTATTCCTTTAACAAAGTTCATTCCATATGTAAAATTTCTTGAATTTGGATCAGTGGATGTCAATATTAGATCACCTAAACCTGTCAATCCATAAATTGTATTTTCATTTCCACCCATAAATTTATTAAATACAGACATTTCTTTCATTCCTCTAGTTAAATATGAAGCAAGTGTGTTTATTTTATAGTTCATTTGTGTGATTATTCCAGCTCCTATTGCCAATATATTTTTATAGATGGCACCAACCTCTGCTCCTATAACATCAGATTGACCATACAATTTAAAATAATTTGTTTTAAATAATTGTTGAACTTCTTTTATTAATTGTTTATCATGGCCTATAGCTGCAATTGTTGTTAATGATTTTTTAACCATTTCAATAGCAAAAGAAGGACCTGATATAGATATAACACCTCTAATATTTTTATTATTTTTAACTTTATTTTCTATGCCAACATGTAATGGGTCCAATGAATCTGGATAAAATCCTTTACTTCCATTTATTATTAAAATTGGGTGATTAATAATTTTTAATACTGACTCTATAACAGAATTCATCATTGTAGATGGGATGGCAATAATTAAATATTGACAGTCTTTTAAAGCAATGTTTAAATCATTTGTTGTTTTAAATTTGTTAAGCAAGATATCATTACCAAAATATTTAACATTTTTTCCTTGTTCTAAATCTTTTAGTTCAACATTATCAATTCCATAGATCAAAACATCATTTTCTTTTGATGAATCTACTAATATATTTGCTAGTGCAGAACCTAAAGCACCTGATCCAATTATCGTAATTTTATTCATAACCATTAAATTATATTAATTTTGTCCATTATTTGTTTTTAGTATTTGAATAAACATAAGTAAGATAGTGAATTTTATTTAAATGTTTAATGTTATAGTAAAATTCTTTTAGGTATTAAAAATGAATATGTTCATATCAATATCAATAAATAACTATTTTGAATAATTTGAAGTCAACACTTTTTGTGTTGACTTTGTTTTTTAAATTTAATACCAGTAATTAATTTAAGGAGAAAATTTATGTCAAAAA
>CAYURK010000051.1:0-3068 GCA_964447225.1 uncultured Metamycoplasma sp. | reverse complement strand
AACTATTTTAATCTTTGATGAAATATTATTTTCTTCATCATTTAAAATTATGTCGAATGATAATGAATTATCAATGATATTAATTTCAGTCCCCAAATTTGTTATCACTAATTTACTTCCTATAGTGGAATAATCGCTATTAACATTTCCATTTGTTTCAATAAATAATGCTAAATTTTCTCTCAAAATGTTTTCCAAATATTCCTTTTTTTTACTACCATCAATTTGTGATTCAAAATTAGATAAAGAATTTTGTGGTAATGAATTAAATTGAATTACATTAATATTAGATGAATCTTTTAGAAAAATTTGTCCACTATTTACATCATTTGATTTGAATCCTGTAATTTGGATATCATTTCCAAATGTTTGATTATCTTTATCATAAGTAAAATGTAAAAATATGTCATTACTTATAGTTAATATATTTTGATTTAACCTAACATTATTACATTCTAATTTCTGCTCGATAATTTTTTGAATGCTTTGAGAATAGTCTAACAAAATATCTTTTGCCTCAACATTTGTTTTTGAACTTAATATAGGATCAATATTCTCAGCACTAATTGTATTATTTAATAATTTTTGTTCTAAATTTAATTTAAAATGAAAAGTTTTACTTGAATCATTTTGCAAAAGACATATTTGTGGTAAAGTAACTAATGGAAATAATGCAAGTGATGTACTTAAGACAAATTTTAATTTCATCTTATTCATTTTTTATCCTCTTTCTCTCATTTTAAAACTATTTTTTTCAAAATTTATCTTTAAAATATATAAATATATAAACATTATCTACTGTTGCGTCATTATAATTAGCTAAATGTTTTTTATTATCATAAGCATTTGTTTTAAAAGTTAAAGAACAAGTTATATCTGATCTAACTATTCCTCCATCATCAGAATAGCCTGTTCTTCTTTGTCCATATGTTTTATTATTTAACGATCAATTTGATAATTGAACATTAATACTAGAATTTTTAAATGTTTCATTAACTATAGTTATTGCTGTTGCTTTTGCATTAAAACCATTAGCACTATTATTAATTCATTTGTTTTGATCACCATTTCTATATCATGTATATGGTTCACTTCATCCATATCCATATCCAGACCCTTCTCATAGTCAACCATTTTGTCAATTTGGTGCAGCATTTGTTTTTCAAAGCGATGGAACATTATTTCATTTTTCAATATAAGGATCATTAAATCTGATATTTTGATTATTTTTGCTCATAGTGATTAATTTTCTTACATTTCCTTCATATAAATTACCGAAAGCAAATGGATCCATAAATCCATCAATTATGTATTCTTTGTCAAAAGATTGTGAATTATAATCATTTTTAAGTTTTAAATTTACTTTTAATTGAGTATCACTTAATGAACTATCAGTCTTAGAATACTTAATATTATTTACAGAAATTGTATTTCCTCAAATAGAAGGAATATTAAATAGTTCTTTTAATCCCTGTAATGAATTATTAGTTGAACCAAAATAAGAAGTAAATCAATCTGATTTTTTCTCACCTGATTTAATAATTGAATTCATTCAGTTACTATTTTGCATTTTTGATTTAATATCATCATAGTTTTTTGTAGCTAATTCAACATTAGTTAATGTTTTTACTAATTTTTGAGGTTTAATAGGAATAGTTATAGTTTCATCTAAAAAATTGTAATTATAATTAAAATTTACCATAAGAATTCCTGTATTATCATCAGAACCAGCAAAACTTAAATTAGAGATAAAATACCCATTTTCTTCTTTAGGAATATCTATTACATAATCTCTTCAATTGTTTGAATTTACATTAGAAGGAATTACTTGATTACTCTTATTGGATAACTTTAATTCAATATTATTGACTTTTTCATTTAATTCTTTTTCAGCTAATGAATACAGTGAACTAAAACCTATAACTGGTTTGAATATTATTTCATATTCATTCCCTTCTAAAATTATATTCCCTCTTAAAGTTAATGAATTACCTCTATCTTTTGTTGCTACTGTGTTATTGTCATTGTCTATTACAGAGATAATTGATATACTTTCAACTCCTGGTAATGATGGTAGGTTGTTATTAACATAATTTCAAATAGAACTAGAATCTAATTCAAATTGTTGTTTAACATTAACTGAAGAAATTAATTTTCCTTGCTCAGTTGGCATTAACTGAATTTGGGATAATTTATCATAAATATCATTAACATATTCATTAGAAGACTTAAATTGAATAATTTCTAAATTTATATTTTCTTGTTTCATATTTTTTCAACTTAATGAACAATTTAAATTTAAAACTGTATCATTTTTTGGGTTAATAGATACGTTATTAATTACTGCTTTAAAATCTGATGTAGTTTTAAAAGCATCAACATCTTTAATTGTTGTATTCTCATTCAATACATTAAATTTAGATTCATATGATATTTGATCATTAAAATTATTTTCTACTACTTTTGCTGATAATTTTTCACCAAAATTTTGATTAATTTTAGCTACAATGTTTGAGGTTTTAAAATTATCTAATAATTGAATAAATTTATTTTGATAACTTAAAAATCCACTTATTTCTTTTTGTTTGTAAGCAACATATTTTTTTCTTCTTTTCTCATCATTGTATTCAAATCTAAAATCTATAAACAATTTAGTACCTTTAACATTATCATCATTTTCACTTATATTTCAATTTACTGATTCAACAAACAAATTGATATATTTATTGTATTCATTATCTATAAATGCCAAATTTTTATCAGAAGTAAATACTATTGTTGAATTATTATTTGTAGATAAAAAATTATTTAATAAATTTACGTTTTTATCTTTAGACTGATCACTGTTATATATCTCATACACTTGTTCAGACGTTAACTTTTTTCCTTGTTCATTAGCAACTAGGTTAAAGTTTTTTACACAATTATCTAATAGTGCTGAATTACTTTTAAAACCCGATAGAATAAATGAGTCATTACTTCCATTAATTTTTACTTTAACTTCAATTAATCAATTTTTTTGTTCAATGGATAAAAAATCAATTTTGCAATTATTTTTATTAGCTTCT
>CAYURK010000050.1:0-3104 GCA_964447225.1 uncultured Metamycoplasma sp. | reverse complement strand
AGAAGATTTGATATATCAGTTTCATGTGCTTCATGTGTAAAACAATTAGAGAAGGTATTTTCAAAATATCCAGAAATTAAACTAACTGTAAATGTTATAGATAAATTATTGATTATTGATGCAGATGAGAGCAAATATCCAAGCAATTTAATTATAGATCTTATAAAACAATCAGGCTATGAAGCTGTAGAAATTTAAAAATGTTGAAAAGAAAATATCGCTTAATTTATGAAGGAATAGTTTTTCTATTCTCAATGACATGAATGATCTTAAATTTTGCAACTCATCATAAATATGATTCATATATTGTTTCAATAATAATGTTTGTTTTATCATCAATACTAGTTTTTTATGTAGAATTGGATTATTTTAAAATTTACAAGCAAATTAAAACATTTAATTTTTCAATGGAATTTTTAATAGCAATAGCTACACATATAACATATTTTTTTTCTATAATATTTTCAATATATAAATTAGTAACATTTTCTATTTATTCATTAGGAATGGAATTTTGAGAAGTTGGATTTTCATTATCTTTTTTTATTGGTATTGGTTCTTATTTGGAAAATACTTTAAAAAATAAAACATCACTAGGTATTAAAGAATTATTAAAACTTCAGCAAAAAGATGCATTTGTGTTAAACAAAACTACAAATGAGTATAGTCACATTAATTCAAGTCAGATTCTTAAAGATTTTATTATAAAAATTCCTAAAGGAGCATCTATTCCTACAGATGGTATATTGATTAGTAAGTTAGTAGAAGTAGATTGTTCTTCATTATTAGGTGAATCAATTCCAAGAATTTTGAAAAAAGGAGACACACTACTTTCTGGAATGATAAATTTAAGTGATGATTTAATCTATAAATCAACTAAAAAAATGTCTGAATCTATGTTGAATCAAATAATTTTGCAATTAGAAAATATACTAAAAAATAAATCAAATATAGAAAGAATATCTGAAAAAATTGTTAGATGATTTTTACCTTCAATATTATTTATATCATTACTTACATTTTGTATATGATTAGGATTATCATATAACCATATTGAATTAAAATTTAATATTTCTATTTTAGATAATATTGATTATTCTAATCCATTTATGGTCGCTATTTATCATAGTGTTGCAACATTAGTAATTGCTTGTCCATGTGCTTTTGGTATAGCTGCTCCTGCTGCTATTTATTCTTCTTCAGGTTTAGCTGCAAAACACAAAATATTATTTGCATCAGCAAAAGTTTATGAGTCTATAAATAAAATTAAATACATTGCATTTGATAAAACAGGAACATTAACATCAAATTCTATAAAAGTTACTGACCAAATAGGTTCACAGTTATATAACAACATTATTTTTTCACTATCCAGCTCTTCAACTCATCCATTATCTCATGCTATAAGTTCATATCTAAATTTAAAAGATTTAAAACTTTTAGATTCAATAACTGAACAACCTGGAGTTGGTATTTTTACAAATTATAAAAATAATGAATATTTTTTAGGTTCTTTATCATATTGTAGAAATAACAAATATAATCTTTTCTATGATTTTGATCAATATAAAGATAATTTAATAGTTGTTTTTGCTAAAAATAAAAAGGTAGAAAATTTTTTTATTTTAAGTGATGAAATTAAAAAAGATTCTTCAAAAACAATACAAAAGTTAAAACAACTAAAAATTAACCCAATGATTTTATCTGGTGATAGGAAAGAGGTTGTTGAAAAAATTGCAAAAGATTTAAATATTGATGAATTTTATTATGAACTATTACCTATAGATAAAGAAAAAATAATTAAAAAACATCAAAATATAATATTTGTTGGAGATGGTATTAATGATATTTTAGCAATTAAAGCAGCATCAGTAGGTATAGCTTTTTCATCAGGTTCAGATATAACAAATTCAGTAGCTGATATATCTATTTTAGATAGTGAATTATATTCTGTTTATAAAACAATTGTTTTATCTCAAAGAACAATTAAATTAATAAAATTAAATTTTCTATGAGCAGCAATATTTAATCTAATTTGTATACCACTAGCAATTATTGGAATAATACCTGCTTGATTAGGTGTTATCCTTATGACTTTATCTACAATTATTCTTTTGTTAAATACTTTAATTATGAAATCTAAAAATGAAAAATTTTTAAATCAAAAATAGTTTTATAATTATGCTTATGAAAAAGCATATATTAACATGAGATTTTTTATTAACTGCAGTTGGATGTTTTTTTGGCGGGCTATTAGATGGTTACTCTTTTTTATATAGAAACCAAACATTTACCACTGTTCAAACTGGGAATTTAGTTAAAACATTTATTGCTTTTGTTCATGGTGATTATTTTTATGCAGTATATTTATTAATAATTTTTATTACATTTTGTTTGTCAATTTTATTATTTTATTATCTGTGTAAAAAATTAAAAAATAAAGGAATTAATTATCACTACATTTTAATGCCTTTAACTATTATTTTTTTAATTCCTTCAATGATTTGAACTTGAGATGATTCTAATGGTTTATTGTATAGTAATGTAATTAGTGGTATAGGCTTATCGATGATTGGTGCAATTATGGCGGTTGCATTTAGATCAATAAGATTTAATTTTGATCACAAAATATTACTGAATTTAACTTTTATGACAGGTAATATAAGAACAATGATGTTTTCTTTATCAGATTTTTTTGATACAAAAGATAAAGATAAACTTCATTTATTTTACATATATGTGATAATGATTGGTTTTTTTGCTCTTGGTGCATCTTCAACAGCTTTATTTTATTTTAATTGTCAAGGTATTTGACGTAATTATTCAATTATTATTTTTTCATTTTGTTTATGCTTATTAATGACATTGTTATCACATATTAGATATAAAAAAAGAAAATTTAAATAATTTATTATTGTATTTACTTAAAACAACTTCATAAATAACACATAATTTAAATGTATAATTGTCTTGTTGACTTCTTTTACAAAATTGTTAATTAAATGTGATGAAAATGAAAAAACTAAAAATGTGAAAATTTAAAAGAAAGCAATTAATAACAATTAAAGGAAGTTGCTATGAAAGAGAAAATTATAGGAATTGAT
>CAYURK010000049.1:0-3233 GCA_964447225.1 uncultured Metamycoplasma sp. | reverse complement strand
ATAAAATTGACCTTATCAATGGATTGATTCTTGTTCAAGTTCAATCAGTTCTTATATATTTAGAAATAATTTTTTTAAAAATATCATAATTTTTTTCAATAATAGAAATAATTTTAATTTGTTGTCTATAAATTTCATTTATTTTTTTTAACAAAAAATCATTTTTTTCTAAATTTTCATTTTCATGAATTTTAAACATTTTTTTGTAATCAAATAATTCATTAAAAGTATCTTGCTCAAAAATTTCTTTTAAATTTATTTTTAAATCAAACAATTCATACTTGTATGTAACTATGACAATCATTATTCTCATTAATCTTCTAATTGAATATTTTGAATTTATTTTGTGATTCATAAAAAAAATTATATTAAAAAAATAAATTCGTTTTTTTTAATTTCTACTTTATTAAAAAATAAAATATTTTACCTACAAATTGTAAGGTTTTTATACAAATTTATTAAGTATATTCAAAATTATATATCTATAAATTTACCTTCATTTTTTCACTTTTCAAGTAAATCAATATATTCTTGTTCATTTTCACATTTAAGATATTCTAATAGATCTAAATCAACATTTTCATTTCAAATAGGACTAACACCTTTTGATGTATAAGCTTTATATCATTCTTTCAATTTTTTAATATCATCTTGAACCTGTTCTTCGTTAATGTTATATTTGTAATTTTTAATTTTTCTTTTTTCTATAGGATAGTTTTCAGGATCTAAATAGTCTTTTTCTTCTAAAAAAGTTGCTACAATTCAAAACTTTTTTACACCCATTAAATAAGAATAAAGTTGAGCTTGCTTTAAATAACCATTAGGTATTCCGAATTTTTCTCAATTTTCATAATTTTTAATACCTGTTGTTTTAATTTCGATGATTATTTGGTCTCTTTCAATAAAACCATCGGGAATTCCTCCTAGAATATCATCCTTATCACAAAAATAATCATAGTTATATTCTTCAGGTGGATAAGTTTGTATTTTTGTTTTTAAAACAGATTCTAAAGCATTAATAACCTTTGGTTCAATCGCAATACCTGCATCAACATATTTTCTATCTAGAACTGGTAATCCACATCATGAAATTTTACAAAATGCCCCAAATTGTGATTTGAAACTATCAGTTTCTAGTACATCCCCAACTAAAGAACCACCAATTTTTTTAAAACCAAATTTATTTCATAGTTTGTTATTTAACAATTTTTGGTGAAAGTCAGAATTTAAGATTAGTTGCTTGTTATCATAGTCTAATTTATAATCTTTATTATTATAAAAATGTCTTTTAGGAATGTTTTTTATCATAGACTAATTAATACTTTCATTACTTTATTTAAACATAATTTTAACCTATATATAATGTTTAAATTTTAGTAAATTATAACTTAAAATAATATAATAGAAACTGGGTACTTGTATCATTTTATCAAATACATTTACTTTAATATGTTATTAAGAGGTGGAAAATGTCAATTGAAAATATGTTCTTGGCGACAGTCGATTATATTCCTAATAGAAAATACAAAGTTTTAGGAATTGTAATAGGAAGCAATGTAAATATAAGTGAGGCAATAAATAGTTTAGGAATTCAAGCTAAATTAATGGAAGCAAATGGAATTATTGGGTTTAGAATGCATAAATCTGATGATGGTTCATTAACTATTTTTGGTACAGCGATTAAACTATTAGATTAATTTTTCAATACATTAATTGAATTTAATATAAGTAAAATATGATAACTCAAAAACATTTTTTGTTTTTGTTTTATTTAATAAAATCACTTTCTTAATATTTCTATATAATTCTAATTAATGAAAAAAAATAAGTATTTGTTTGCAATAGATTTAGATGGGACTTTGTTATCTTCAAGTACTGAAAATTCTATTCACCCATTAACTAGAAAAGGTATTGAAAAAGCTATCAATGAAGGTCATTATATTTGTTTAATAACAGGTCGTCCTTGAATAGGTTCTAAATTAATTTATGAAGAACTAGGATTAAACACAATTGTTTCAAATTTAAATGGAGCTCACATACATAATCCAACTGATGAATTTTTTATTGATTACATCAAATATATAAATCTTAATGAAATCTTATATATTCTTGGAGATCCAGAAGTTAAATCAAAAATTAAAAATCTTGCCATTGAAGGCCCTGGCTGAGTTCAGTTAGAAAAAAGAGATCATGAAATGGAACAAATATTTAATTTTCATAAGTTTCCAAAATTTAAAATAGGAATTGATTTTAATAAAATTCCGTTAAAACCAACGGGAATTGTTATGGATATTAAAGAAGATACTGATGCGCGTGCTTTCAAAAAATATTTAAATAGAAAATATTCGGATTTAGCTTCTTTTTCTTATTGATCTAAAGGAGAGGGTAAATCATATATATTTGATATTGCTTCAATAGGTGTAGATAAAGGGAAAGCTTTATCATTACTTATGCGTTATTATGATATAGATATTAAGAATACGGTTGCAATAGGAGATTCATTTAATGATGAAGAAATGTTATCTACATCTTATCATTCTGTTGCAATGTTAAATTCTAATAAACATATAATAGATAAAGCAAAATATGTGACAAAATTAAGCAATAAAGATGGTGGAGTTGGCCAATTCATTATTGATTTTTTAGACAACAAAATTAAAAAATATTAAATACAAATTTAAGCACTAAAAGAATAGATATTGCAATTATAATGGTAATTATTGAAATAATTAATAAAACCAATTTTTTATTTATTTTATTTTTTTTGTAAATAATTAAAGATGTTTCTTTTTTATTATTTGCAATTGCTTCATCTAAACTATCAGATATGATAACTAATTTTTTATATTCATCATCAAATTTTTTTGTGTAATCCTGAATTTGTCAAATGAGTTCATTATTTTCAAAATTAACTTTATTTTTATCAACTCAATTTTTAAATTCATATTTTATTTGTCAAATATTTTGTTCATTTACATCTCTAATGGTTTTTTTATCAAGTTTAAAGTAATTTGGTAAGCGAACATCGTTATATTTATTTAAAACCAAAGATAATTTAAAAATACAATCTTTATATTTTATATTTAGTCTTCTAAAAGCTCTTTTAATTTCAAAAGATGCATTCGGTAAAAATTTATCAATATCAAACAAAATATTTTTTGATTCATCAAAATTTCCTTCATCATTAGATTCATTAGTTAATATTGAATTTAGCGATAAATTACTTGCCATAT
>CAYURK010000048.1:0-3233 GCA_964447225.1 uncultured Metamycoplasma sp. | reverse complement strand
TTAATTGTTATTAATTGAACTTTAAAATTGTTAAAATATCTATATGTTGAATTCAAGATAAATTTCATTGTTTTAAGTTAAATATATTGTCATTGTATTTGTTTAAAATATTATGATACAATGATACTTAATAACAATTAAAACTAATTTGTAGATAAATTATGATAGAATAAAAGAGTTACTTAAAGTAACCGTTCTAAAAAGGTTTCAAAAATAGATTTCTATTACCTTAAAGGCGAGCCACATTTAAGAATTTTAAATGTTGCTGTTTTAACTACCAAAGGAGATAAAATGATAGCAATTATCAAAACTGGTGGTAAGCAATTACTTGTTAAAAAAGATGATGTAATTTATATTGAAAAAGTAGAAGGAAATGAAGGAGATAAAGTATCTTTTAGTGAAGTTCTACTTGTTGGAGATAAAATTGGTACTCCTTATGTAAATGGAGCAATTGTTACAGGTACAATAGAAAAACAAGGAAAAGCAAAAAAAATTGTTGTTTACCGTCATAATGCTAAGTCAACACACAAAAGAAAATTAGGACATCGTCAACCTTATACTAGAGTAAAAATTGACGAGATAAAAGGTTAGGGGTGATAAGCTATGGCAACACATAAAGCGGCCGGAAGTAGTAAAAATAATCGTGAATCACACAGTAAGCGTCTTGGTCAAAAATTAAGTGATGGTCAATTTACAAATGCTGGACAAATTATTTATAGACAAAGAGGTACTAAAATTCACCCAGGTACAAATGTAGGTATTGGAGGAGATGATACATTATTTGCTTTAATTACAGGGTATGTAAAATATGAAACAAAAAGAAATCGCAAATATGCCTCAGTTTATGAAACAAAATCATTCTCTATTAAACAAGATGTAAAATCATCAAAATCAAATTCTACTAAGAAAAATTAATTTGATATAAGTTAACCAAGTTCTTTAATAGGAACTTGGTTTTTTTATTTAGATTATTTATATCCATAATAACAAAATTAGTTGGTTTAAAATATAAGATCAAAATTATTGTCATCAAATAGATAGTGATTTTGACTTAAATTTAATGAATTTTTGTTTGTTAATCAATAACTAAAAATTTCATTAGATTTAGAATCAGGTATAAATCTTCAATTTTTTAGATTCAATAACAATAAGGTTCTATCTTTAAGTTTTTCGTCGTTAATTAATGGATCATAAACAATGTAATTGTTAATTCAATCTATTAATTGACCATTTCCTTTTATTTTCTTGTCAAAGAAAGAATCATTAATAACAATTTCATCCATTGATTGTCCTTGTTTTAATGCATTATATCTTTTTAAACCTGCTTCAATAAATAATTGAACATCACTACTTGTTATTGGAGTATCAGTATTAAATAATAATAAATTTTGGATATCAATTTTTGGATATGTTCCTTTTATGGGTTTATACATTAAAAGACTATCAAATGCAAATAATGTATTATTTTTTAATATTTCATCACTAGAATCTTTTCTTACATAATAATCAATAAATTGATCAACTTTTTCTTGATCATAATTAATATTACTGTTTTGTGAAACATATTTAATTAGTTTTCTAATTTCAGAATTATTTCCATATAATGGATATCCATGATCAGATGTTACTATAATTTGACTATTGTCATACACATTTCCAATTACATTTCCATTTTGATCATAGAATGGTTCATCTTTTAATCTTTGTAAATTATTTTTTAATTCTTGGACTGCAAATCATGTTACTTTTAAAAAATCTATTGGTTTATTAGACATATTTGAAAAATATTCGTTATTGTCATAATCATAGTATGTATAAAATTCATGAGTAAAGTGCATATATCATCCTTGATACACAGGAGAATCTGTATTGATAAAATGATAATTTTTAGGACCGTTTTTTCATGCTACAGCATCTGATGTTCTATTCATACCAGTAAAACCATTCATTGTATAAGCTATTGATTCATTTGTTGTAGATACAAAATCACTTTTAGTTTTAGATAAAGCTTCATTTATTCATTTGGTATCACCATAAATACTTCCTGTATAATCAGTACTGATATATGGAACTTGACTTATCTTAAAATTTTTTGTTCCATTTTCATAAAACATATTTGCTTGATTAACAAGAGAGTTTGTTCATGTATCTTTAATAGTTTCATTACAATATTCAATTCCTGTATATGGATTAATAGCACTTAAATTTTTAGTAATTGGTGAATAATAGATACTTGAAGTAATTGAGGGATTAGTACCATTTGTTGTTGATGTTGTTGAAACAGATTGTAAATATGAAGTAAACTCAGGAAATCTAACCATTAATGATTCATTTCCATATTTTAAATAGTCAAAATAAATTAATGAATTAAATAATGTTCCTTGTCCACGATCAAAATAATACATTATTGTATTTACATTGTTATTTGATATTGTCATGAAATTATTTGAATCACTAATGTTGTAGTATTTATTTTTTACAATTCCAGAATTATCATTATATTTAATAGATCTATTGTTATATAAAATTATTCCACTAAGTACAACTAAGCCAAGAACAATTAATAATATTATTGGAAACAAAATAACAACAAAAAATTTTTTTATTAACATTGTTGAACTAGAATTATTTAAGATTAGTAATGGTTCATTACTATTTTTTAAGAAAGTGTTATATTGTTGGTAAAAAAGGGTTTCTTGATTAGGTTTTCCATTATTAAAACAAACATATTTAATATATCTATAATCTATTCAATGAGTTCAAAAAGTAAGCGGAGCTAAAAAATTAATTACAAATGAAACAATAATATTGTAAACATTCATTCATTTATTTTCATAATTGATTGAAGTCCTATTAATCGGATCTTTTTCTATATATCATTTTAAAAATCAATTTTTTGGATATTTAAACGATTTATTATACAAAATTCAACTAAAAATTCAAGATACTATACAAGAAACAATTCCTGTAATAGCAAAAGCATAAATTAAAAATAAAGAAGTTTTTTGTCCCATTAAAATCATTATGTAATCTAATTGATTAATAAAAAATCTCTCAGGTAAAGGCATTACTGATATCACTATGATAATAATTGTTATTGAGATTATTGTTAACAATGAAAAAATTGTTAACAATATATTTTGAATTTTAAACGTTCTTAATTGTTTATCTGCAGATAATTTCATACTAAGACAATATTATTACAAAAATATAAAAATTTATTATATTACTAA
>CAYURK010000047.1:0-3242 GCA_964447225.1 uncultured Metamycoplasma sp. | reverse complement strand
CAATTAATAACAATTAAAGGAAGTTGCTATGAAAGAGAAAATTATAGGAATTGATTTAGGTACTACTAATTCTGTTGTTGCAATTTTAGATGAAAATGATATAAATGTCTTAGAAAATCCTAACGGAAAAAGAACAACACCTTCTGTTGTTGCTTGAAAAAATAATGAGTGAATAATTGGTGAAAATGCAAAAAGACAATTAGAAACAAACCCTGACTCAGTAGCTTCAATAAAGCGTCAAATGGGTATGAATAAAAAAATTAACCTAAATGATAAAGAATATAGACCTGAAGAAATATCTGCCAAAATATTAATATATTTAAAAAAATTTGCAGAAGATAAATTGGGACAAAAAATAAATAAAGCAATTATTACAGTTCCTGCATATTTTGATAACAATCAAAAAGAAGCAACAAGAATAGCTGGAGAAATAGCTGGTTTTGAAGTTCAAAGAATATTAAATGAACCAACAGCTGCAGCTATGTATTATGGATATAAACAAAATATCAATCAAAAAAAACGTATATTAGTATATGATCTTGGTGGTGGAACATTTGATGTTTCTTTGTTAGAATTAAATGATGGAGTATACAATGTTTTAGCTACTTCTGGAGATTCTGAATTAGGTGGAGATGATTGAGATAATGCAATTGTTCAATTATTAATTGAAAAGATTAATAAACAACATGAAATAAAAATTGAAAATAATAAAATGGCAATGGCAAGATTAAAAGAAGCATCTGAAAAAGCAAAAATTGATTTATCAGGAATGATATCTACAAATATTTCTTTACCTTTTTTGGCAAATGATGAAAAAAACAATCAACCTATTAATTTTGAAATAGTTTTAACAAGAAATGAATTTGAAAAAATTACAAATAATTTATTATTAAAAACTAAAATACCTATAGAAAAAGCTCTTCAAGAAGCAAACATGACAGTAAATGAAATTGATGATATTCTAATGGTTGGTGGATCTACAAGAATGCCTGCTGTTAAAAATTTTGTCAAAGAAATTTTTAACAAAGAACCAAATTTAACTGTAAATCCAGATGAAGTTGTTGCTCAAGGTGCAGCTATTCAAGGTGCTATATTATCTAAAGAAGTCAAATCAGTATTATTATTAGATGTTATACCATTATCATTAGGAACATCTGACTATAAAGATAATTTTTGTGTAATAATTCCTTCAAATACCACAATTCCTGTAACTAAAAAAAATTCATTTACAACTGTTGAAGACAATCAAACTGAGATAAATTTTCCAATTTATCAAGGTGAACATAAGATAGGTTCTAAAAATAAATTAATTGGAACATGTACATTATCAGGATTAAATCCACGTCCTGCAGGTGAAGCACATGTTATATGTGAATTCTCAATGGATGTTAATGGACTTTTAAAAGTAACGGCATCAGATATGGAAACACAACAAGAAGCATATATTGAAATTAAAAACTCTAATGGAATTTCAAAAGAAGAAATAGATAAAATGAAAAAAAATGCTGAAAGTGAGAATGTAATCTAAAATGAAAAATTACTATGATATTTTAGGAATTACAATGGATGCTTCTCAAGAAGAAATAGAAAAAAAATATATTGAGTTAGTAAAAAAATATCATCCAGATATTAATGATGATCCTAATGCAAATCAACTATTCCAAGAAATTCAAAGAGCTTATGAAATATTGAGTAATCCTAGCAAAAGAATAGAATATAACAAAAATGGAGATAGTGAAATTATCATTACATCTAAACAAATAGATGAATTTAAATGGAATTTAGTAAATAATGATTTATATTTATTTTTTGCTAATGAATATTGATGATTTATTAATTGTTATTGAAATAGTGAACTTAATGAAAAAAATTGAATAGAATCATTGGAAAAAGATTGCATTATAATTTTATACAACAAATATAAAAGAAATTTTTCAATTGACTATAATTTTTTTAAAAAACTTTATTTTGCTCTAAGAAATCAATTGCCTTTTGAAACTTTAAAAAACAAAAATGATTTTATTATTGATTATAATGATCTAAATTTAGAAACAAGACGTTATAAACCTAATTTTGTTAAATGAAATGATTTTTGATCTGATTATTCGTCAGAATTAACATTTAATATCGATTCTTATGAATTAAGAAATCAAATTAGAAATATTTATGATTTACATAAAAAGAAAATTGTCATCAAAAAAAAGTTGGAAAATATAGCTTGAGAATATTTCAAAAATTTTAAAAAAAAATATCCTGAAACTGACTCTTTTAATTATTTTAAGTTATTCTTTTCTACTATTGTAGAGTGAGCGCTTGACGAAGAAGACATAGACGAAGAATATAACAAAAATAATTCCAATAAAACAAACGATTACATTCCTAAGCGTCCTATACATAATAGATATATTAGACGGTGAGAAATGATTATGGCTTTTTTTAAATGATTTTTGGGAATATGTGTAACAACTGGAATATGCGTAGCTATTTACTATATTTTTATCAAGTAATAAATTATTTTTAAACTGAATAATCAAAAAAATTCATCTAATATTTTGCTCTAAAAAGAAAATAATAAAAAATATGTTTTATTGCTTTAACTTCAATGGATTTATAATATTATTGATATGTCTGACTCAATTAGAAAGTTTAAAAATAATGATGAACTAATAAAAGATTTGGAACAAAGAAATCTTATTTTTCCAGATTTAAGATCAAAAGATATGTTTAAAATATATTTAACTCAATATGGTTATTTTTCTTTTGTAAAAAGAATGTCTCATAATTTAATGTATTCTGATTGTAAATCTAAAACATTTAAAAAAGAATTTACAGCTAATAATTTAAGATATCTTTTTGACATTGATCGAAATATAAGTGTGGTTGTATTTAAATATTTTAGAAGTATTGAATATCAACTAAACAATTCAATATTAAAAATAATTGCAAAAAAATTAAACAAAAATGCCAAATGTCCATATATAGCTGCATTAGATAATAAAGGACTTGAGGAAATATTTCCTAAAATTTATGAAAATACTCCTAGATTTAAAAATTTTAAACAAAATGTTTATGCAAATTTTTATGATGATATATATAAAAATATTAAAAATAATGATTATGATTGTTTTGAAATTATAAAACAAAATAAAAAAGAAGAGTCAGAAGATATTCAAACATTAATTAGAATTGGATGATTTGGAAAATTAATTAATAGAGAAACTAAAAAAACTTGAAAAAACTGA
>CAYURK010000046.1:0-3525 GCA_964447225.1 uncultured Metamycoplasma sp. | reverse complement strand
TTCATAAAAATCTTTTAAATTACTTACATTAGCTGTAAAAGTTAAAGAATCTCCTGATAATCTAACTGTGTTAAAAATAGAATTATTAAAAATTGTATTTTGATAATTTGATGAACCTTCACCGCTAAATGGTTGATTAATTGGAGTTAAAGTTATCGCATTTTTTGTTGTTAAAAAAGTTTTAAGATCTTGAATTTGATGATCTGTGAATATATTTGTAATATTTAAATTTAAAACATTATCATCTTCTTTTGTTATTGAAACAATTGAATTAGGATACTGATATTCCAATCTTGATTGCAAATTATTTTTTAATTGATTTAAATAAGATTGATCATCAATTTCATTATCTTCATTACTGGTTGGTTTAATAACTAATGAAACAGAGTTATTATAATCACTAGATAATTTTGATGAATTTGATTTTAATCCAATTGATAATCCTACAAACAATGAAATAAATAGAAAAGAAAAACCCAAGATTATTCATCTTTTTCAATTATTTAATTTAAAAAAACTCTTAAACTTGTTTAACATTATATGTTAAACATTTTATCAAAAACATTACAAATCAAGTAATTAAAAAATATTTATTTTTGATTTATTTTTGTAAATAATTCAATTTCTTTAATAAAACTTTTTCTATGTTCTGATAATGCTTCTAAAATTGGTTTATAAACTAATTCATTTTTGACATAGCATATTGCTATTCCATGTTTATCTTCACTTAATATTTCAATAGCTTTTGCTCCCATTAATGTTGCAACATATCTTTCAAAACTTGTAGGTCTTCCACCTCTTTGAGTTTGACCCAAGACACAAGCTCTAGTACTAATTTTTGTTTTATTTTCTATTTTTTTAGCAACTTCATCTAAATTATCATAAATATTTTCAGTAGTTATAATTACCATATTTTGTTTTTTTAAAACATTCATTTGATAATCAACATTATCAATGACTTCATTTAACGAATATTTTTTTTCAGGAGTTATAATGAGTTCAGCCCCTACTGCAATTCCAGAACACACTGCTAAATCACCTGCATATCTTCCCATAACTTCAACAATCATACATCTATTGTGTGATCTAGAAGTATCTTTTATCTTATCTAAACTTTGGGTAATTGTTTCAAGAGCTGTAAAAAAACCAATAGTATAATCAGTTGATGAAATATCATTGTCAATAGTTCCAGGTAAACAAATTGTTTTAACTCCTAGATTATGAAGTGCTTGAGCTCCATTATATGAACCATCTCCTCCTATTACAATAAGTGCATCTATTTTCTTTTTATCAAGTTGTTTTTTAGCTTCTAATTGGATTTTCTCTTCTTTAAATTCAGGATATCTTGATGAATAAATAAATGTACCACCAAGGTTCATATATAAATCAATATCAAAATTTTTGGCAGATTTAATATTTCCTTCAACTAAACCCTTATATCCTTCATAAACAAAATATGGCTCAATACCTTTTCAATTAGCCGCTTTAACAATAGAACCTACTGCAGTATTCATACCTGGTGAATCACCACCTGATGTTAATATAGCAACTTTTTTAATTTTATTTTTGTTCATAGTACCAATTTATTTTCTTTCTATTAATTTTATAAAACTATCAGGTTTTAAAGAAGCACCACCTACAAGAGCTCCATCAATATCAGGTTGATTTAGTAAATCAACTATTGAATCAGGTGTTACTGAACCTCCATATTGAATTAAAGTTTTATTAGAAGTTAAACTTCTGATAAATTTACAAATCTCTTGAGCATATTCATTTGTGGCAGTCTTACCTGTACCAATTGCTCACACAGGTTCATAGGCAATGACAATTTTATTTAAATCTAATTTTTTTGTACATTCTTCAATTTGTTTTTTAATTATGTCTTTTGATTTATTTGATTCAAATTCTTCAAGAGTTTCACCAACACAAATTATTGGAATAATACCATTTTCTAGAGCTAATATTGCTTTTTCATTTACTGATTTATTTGTTTCACCATGATATTGTCTTCTTTCAGAATGACCAATAATTGAATAATTAATATTAAAATCTTTTAACATTAAAACACTTATTTCACCTGTAAAAGCTCCAGATAAATGATTAGATATATCTTGTGAAGATATAACAAAATCTTTTGATGGTTTTTTGTCATTTAAAGCATAAAAGTAACAAGAAGGAATGGCTAAACCATATATTAAATCATCCATTACTTCTACTTTATTTTTGTTAAAAAAATCAAAAAAATCATTTATTTCATTTAAATTTTTATTCATTTTTCAATTACCAATAATAATTTTTTTTCTCATAGATACTCCTAAAAAACAAATCAATTCATAACATATTCTCATTAATATTATATAACTTTATGATTTCTTCTTGCAACTTAAAAATTAGTTAAGAAAATAAATTTTTAATAATACCTACTTTAAAAAATAATACTAATATTGAAAATATCAAATCATAATATATAATTAAATAAATATTCAATATAGTGTTTAATATTATGAAAAAAAATGTTTATCAAGAAAAATTTGAAAATGAAATTAACAGGTTTACAGAAAATTTTATAGAGGAGTGAAATAATAATCCTCTTACTCAAGAATATAAAAATTTAGAGGATGAGTTAAGTCAAGAAAAAGATAAATTTAGTTTTACAACTTCTGCTGGATTTATTTACTTTTTTCAGTTTTTCGTTATACCACTATCTTTTATATGTTTAATTTTTCCTGTATTTTTTGCATGAAAAAAATACAAAGAATTAAGAGATAAAAGAAATAAGATACTTAATAGTTACAATGAAGTTGCAAACAGAAAAATAGAAATTCATAAAAAAATAATATCTTCAAATTCATTTGATAAATATTATGAAAATATTTTTAATTTGTTGAAATATAAACATAAAGGACAAGTTACACATGAATTTATTAGTTTGTTAAAAGGAAATTCTTTGTTTGATTTAAGAATAAATGATAGAACCAACCCTTGATCAAGTTCATGAGGAATATATGATAAAAATAAAATTATTTTAAATAATTCATCTCAAGATCTAGTTATTGAAAAAGTTAGATATGTAGGTGAAAGAATAATAACAGTAAATAATCAAACAACTACAATTGTAGCAGAATATTGACATCCAAAACCTTTTATAAATATTAAAAATAAAAAATATTTATTTATGACTGATTGTTCAAATTTAGAATTTAATTTTGAAAAATCTTATTTAAGATCACTGTTCAAAAATAAATCTAAAAATGGTCTAATTTCATTAGAAAACAAAGAATTTGAAAAAAATTTTAAGTGGAAAAGAAATGATGAAGTTCAATTTAGAATGATTTTTACTCCGTTAATGCAAGAAATATTTATTAATGAAGTAAATGATAAAGATGTTTTAAAAGAAGATCAATATTTCAAAGTATCTAATTTTTTATCAAACAATTATATTTCAGATAATTCAAATGATATATATTTGAAAACATTGATAAATTTTAATAATTTTTTAAATAATCCAGAAATGCAAATTAATGA
>CAYURK010000045.1:0-4135 GCA_964447225.1 uncultured Metamycoplasma sp. | reverse complement strand
CAGCTTGATTTAAATGATTACGAAACAATTCATTTAATAAATAAGATTTTCCTGATCTTCTTAAACCAGTCACTATTTTAATCATCCCATTATGTTTTAAAGATATTATTTTATTTAAGTAAACATCTCTTTTTATTACCATTACGAAATTATAACTTTTTTTAGGTAAAAATATGTAAAAATTATGTTTTTTGCCTAAATTTTATTATACTTATAACTTTTTTTAGGTAAAAATGCATAAAAATTGAGACAAATTAAAATTATTAAAAATAGGCAACATGTAATTAAAAGTGTTATTTATTATTAAAAAATTATTTTTTAAATTATTATAATTAATTTCTATCTCTTGGTTTATATTTCTTTGTGTTGTTAATAAGTTCAGCAATTTTATCAAAAATTTCTTTTACTTCTTCCATTGTATGTCCTGGTTTTAGTCTTCCTGAAATTACACCTTTTCATTTTTTATCATCTTTAAATGTAATTTCTTCTTCATAATCATAAGTTATTTCTTCTAATCTCTTATATAATTCATCAATTCTTCTCGACTTAATTCTTTGATATATTTCATCTGCTTTTTCTTCATACTTCTTTTTTGATAATACTTGTTTTGCTTTTTCTTTAGTCATATTTTCTAATTATATCATTATTAAAAAAATGAATTACTTAGTCTAAATACTGTAATTAAAAAACATTTTAATTAATCATTACTATTTTGATTAATTTCAAAATTATCTTCTAATGTAAATTCAACATTTTTATTAATTCATTCTTTACGAGGTTCAACTGCATCACCCATTAAAGTTGAAACTCTTCTTTCAACAATAGCCTCATCTTGAATTGTAACTTTAATTAATGTTCTTGTTTTAGGATCCATTGTAGTTTCTCATAGTTGATCTGAATTCATTTCTCCTAATCCTTTATATCTTTGAATTTCAAATGATTTTCCTTTATTTAGATTTAAATAATTTTTAAGATCTTCTTCAGATCAAAAATATTTGTCTTCTTTTTTATTTTTATTATTAAAACTAACTTTAAATAAAGGAGGTTGAGCAATATAAAGCATACCTGCTGCTATTAAAGGTTTCATATATCTAAAAAAGAATGTTAATAAAAGAATTTGAATATGAGCTCCATCAGTATCAGCATCAGTCATAATGATGACTTTATGATATTTAGCATTTTCAATTTTAAAATCAGATCCTATACCTGCATTAATGCAGTTAATAATTGTGGCGATTTCTTCATTTTTTAGTATATCAATTAGTCTTGCTTTTTCAGTATTTAACACTTTACCTCTAAGTGGTAATATGGCTTGAAATTTTCTATCTCTACCTAGTTTAGCAGAACCACCTGCTGAATCTCCTTCAACTAAATACAATTCTCTTTCACTTGGTTTAGTTGACTGAGCAGGAGTCAATTTACCAGAAAGAATTTTAACTTCTGACATTTTGTCTTTTGCTTTTCTTGATTCATTTCTTGCTTTTCTTGCTGCTTCTCTAGCCTCACGTGATTGTTTTGATTTAAGAAGAATTTTTTCAGAATTTTTTTTGTTTTCATTTAATCAAAAATAAAGATGTTTGTGTAAAGATTCTTCAATTACTTTTTTAACTTCAGGAGTAGATAATTTATCTTTTGTTTGACCTACAAATTCTAAAATAGCTTCAGGAACTTTAACAGAAATAATTGCAACTATTCCCTCTCTTATATCTGAACCATCAAAATTAGCATCTCTTGATTTTAGAAAACCTTTTTCTCTTGCATAATCATTGATGACTTTAGTTAAAGCGGCTTTAAAACCTACTTCATGTGTTCCACCATCACGTGTTTTAACATTATTAGCAAAAGAAACAATAGTTTCACTATATCCATCATTATATTGAAGTCCTATTTCTAATTCAATTCCTGACTTACTTTTTTCTTGATAATAAAAAATATCAGAAATAACTGTTTTATTCTGATTAACAAATGAAACAAATGATTTTATACCTTCTTTGTAAAAAAATTCTTCTCTTTGATTAGTATTTTCATCAATAACTATAATTTTTAAATCAGATAAAAGAAAAGCTGCTTCTCTTAATCTTTCACATATAACTTCAAATGACAATTTAGCATTTTTAAAAATAGGATAATTTGGTCAAAATTGAACCATCGTACCTCTTTTTGAAGTTGGTCCTATTTCTTTAGTTCTTTGAATAATATTGTCACCATTTTCAAATTTAGTTTCATAAGCAATTTTGTTTCTAAAAACAGTTACATTTAAATGAGTTGATAAAGCATTAACAACAGAAGAACCAACACCATGAAGACCACCAGCAGTCTTATAAGCATCATTATTAAATTTACCACCTGCATGAAGTTCAGTAAAAACAGTTTCAACCCCTGTTTTTCCACTTGAATGCATATCAACAGGTATTCCTCTTCCGTTATCTTCAACAACAACAGATCCATCTTTTTTAAGAATAACTCTTATCTCATTAGCATATCCTGCTAATACTTCATCAACAGAATTATCAAAGATTTCTCATACTAAATGATGTAATCCATTTATATCTGTTGAACCTATATACATACCAGGTCTTTTTCTAACAGCTTCAAGACCTTTTAAAGTAACTATATTCTTGGCACTATATTCTGACATACCCTTTAATTGTAAACCATTTATTGTTTACTTTTTTTATTATTAGTTAATTTAACTATTAAAGCAATAATTATTAGAATTAATGCTAAACCAAGAAGTACTGAAGGAAATATTCATCATAATAAGTTTTTTGAAGAATTTGAATTAGGATAAGGAATATATTTCAAAATAATATCATCTGGATTTGTTAAATTTAAACTACCATCACTATTAGTAATTTCAATTGCTTCTTTTTCTATAGAAATAATTTCTCCATTACTATCTAATTTGATTTTATCTAGATCAATTTTTGCATTTATATCATTGTATTTGTCTTTTTCAGTAATTGGATAATTAATACCTAGAACTGAATTAACTTTTTTATCATTAATATAACCCTCTATTACTTTATTAAGTTTATCAGTAGTTTTAGGGAAACTTAAGTTATTTTCAACTAATCAATCATTAAAATCTTTATCATTTAGTGATAAAACATCTTTTACTTGAACATCACCTTGTAAATTTATAACTATTGAAGATTCTAGTGTTTGTGAAAAAGTAACTTCATTATCAGATGATTTATCATATCCTTTGAAAACTACTTTAAAAGTTATTTTATTATCTATGCTACTTGCATCATCTTTTTCGATTGAAACAACTGGAATAGTTACATTTTTTGGTAAATTTAAAAATAAATTAAGATTATTATTTAAATATTTTTCAAGATCACTAATAGGATTTGGTTGATTTTCTAATGTTGTATATACCCCTGCATTTCAATCTAATGCAAAATTACTATAATTTACAAAAATTTGTTTAAATAAATCAGTTCCATAAGTTATTTCATTAATAGTTAAACTTGTTGAAGCAGATATCGAACTAATATCTGTAAATCCATTTAATCTTAAAGAAAATTCTTTATCAGCAATGATTAATCCATTTTCAAAAGGATTTACTAGTTTAAATTTAACAATTAAAGAGGTATTATTATCATTAATAAGTTCATAACTTTCAATAGTAATATTTTGTAAATTAGATAAACTAGAATTATAGTTAGAAATTATTTGATTTGCATTATCAATAATTAAAGATTTAATCTTATCATTTATTTCACTATTATTTTGTTGAAATGTTTGCACAGTATAATCAGATAAATCATTGTTAGTTGGAATTGTAAATTCAGAAGAAATTTCAGTTGATTTTGTAGTAGCTATAACATTTAGTAGTTTAATAGTAAAATCTTTATTGTTTTTAATAATACCTGAATCTAAATATCTTGAAACAGTAACATTAATTTCAATATTTCCCCTATTTTCACTAGAAATATCTGTTGCTTTAGAATTAGAAGTATCGACAATAATTTCATTTGGTTGTATATCAACAGGTAAATCACTAATGTAATTAGAAATATTATTTTTAATGTAATCTGAAAATGTTTCATCTTTAAAGTAAACATTTTCAATATCTGTATTATCTACAGGATAACCAGATTGATTTGCTATCTTGGTATTTCAAACA
>CAYURK010000044.1:0-4178 GCA_964447225.1 uncultured Metamycoplasma sp. | reverse complement strand
AATTAAAAAAAGTGGAAAATATTGCTAGAAACAAAATTAACAAACATTTTGATACCCATTTTTAAAGTAATAGTTTTAAAATATGATTATGGATGAAAAAATTAAAATTAAAAATGGATATACAAATTTTTCTTATAAAAGAAATGGTTTTTTCTATCAAATAAAAAATAAAAATGGACTTAACCATCTAAGTAATAATAGTGAAATATCCAAATTTCAAAATGCTCCTAAATTAATCAGTGATAGTGATAATCATTCAGAATGGGAATGAATTAATGGAAACAATTTAGAAAATCCATCTGATCAAGACCTAATTAATTTAGCAAACATATTATATAAATTACATAATTCCAATTTAAAGTTAGCAAAATTTAATATCAAAAACAGAATTAACACATATCGAAAAATCTTGAAAGAAAAAAACATAAAAATTAATATTGTTGAAAAGCTTTATCGAAAAATAAATTTAATTCTTAAAAATATGGATAAAAATACTCCTATTCATGGAGATCTTTATAAAGTTAATATGATTAAAACTAGTGACAACAAAATTTACCTTGTTGATTGAGAATATTCACATATGGGGGATCGCCACTATGAATTAGCTTACATAATTGAAGCTTATGAATTTACTAAAGAAAAAGAAAAAATATTTTTAGATGCATACAATGATTATGATCCATATATATTAAAAAAACATAAAGTATTAGTTAATTATATTACTGTACTTTGATTATATAGTCAAGAGAAATTACATTTTTCACCTGATAATTTAATTAAAAAACTAGAAAAACTTTATGAAGAAGGATTTTAGATAAGATATAAATCTTTATCTTTTTTTCATGGATTTTTTTTGTCTATATGATCAATAAAAAGTTTTCCATCTAAATGATCTAGTTCATGTTGAAAAACAATTGCAATATAACCTGTTTTATCATGCCTAACAATTTTTTTTTGAAAATATGAGTATCCTTCTACTAATATTCTCAAACTTCTCTTAACTAATCCTTTTTGGTTAGGATAATTTAACGCTACACTTAAACACCCTTCACCTTCACCAATAGCAATTAAATCTTTAGATTTTGAAATAATTTTAGGATTTATTAATAGTTCTTCAAATAAAATTGTTCCATCATTATTTTCTATGTAAATATAAAACATTTTTTTAGGAATACCATATTGAATTGCTGCAACACCAACAGCTGGTCTAAATTTAGAACCAGGTTTTATACTATCTTGAACATGATAAATCATTTTTTCAGCAAGTTCTATGTCATCATTAGAAAGCGGAAAAACAACATCTTGTGATTTTTCCCTTAATATTGAATTTGGCAATTTTACAATATTAACATCATATCTTTTATCTTTGCTAATATCATTGGTACTCATAAATTATTTTTTCTTTCCAAATAAACTAAATCTTCTAACAGTTGTTGTTTTTTCTTCAAGAACAATAGGTTTTTCAGTAATTCTTTTTTGATCTAAACATGTTGCTAAATCTGCTTCTAATTGTCTCATTGATTGATAACGTAACTCTTTTTTCTTAGCAGTAGCTTTTATAATTATATTTGCTAAAGCCTGAGGAATATTTGGATATATTTTATTAACTGGAGTAATAGGATCTGTTCTATGTTTTAAAGCAGTTTCAAGTGGTGTCTTACCTCTATGAGGTGGATGACCTATAAGCATTTCATACATAATAATACCTAGTGCATAAATGTCAGACTGAGGAGATGCTTCTTGTTTATCAATTAATTCAGGTGCTAAATAATGAACTGATCCTATAACTTTACCAGTTTGTGTAAAGCGAGCAGAATCATCTGAAATAGCTATACCAAAATCAATAATTTTAACTTGTCCTGTATTTGTAATCATAACATTAGAAGTTTTTAAGTCTCTATGTACAATATTTTGAGCATGAATTTCCGCAAACCCTTTAGCTATTTGAATAGCAAAATCTACAGCTCGGTCAGGTTGCAATCTACCTTGCATTTCAATTACTTCTTTTAACATTTTTCCTTGGACATATTCCATTGATAAATATTTGATATTTTTATCATACTTACCTTCATAGAATTTAACAATGTATGGAGATTTAATATATTGAACCAATCTCATTTCTTCTTTGAATCTTTGTTGATTAGATGTAGGAGTTGATGGATCTAAATTTAAAACTTTAACTGCTACATATTTTCCTAGTTCTTTATCTTCACACAAAAAAACTCTAGCCATCCCGCCAGAACCAATTTCTTTTTTAATAATATATTTTTCAGGAAGATTTATATCTTGATACGATGACATAATTTAATCAACCTCCACAATAGCAACAGTTAAATTATCAGTAGAACGTCCTTTAATTGCTTCATCAATTAAAATTTTTCCTTTTTCCTCTATTGAACTATTTTGAGAAAGAATCAATTCAAATTTTGGTTTTTCTATGTAGTCATGAATTCCATCTGAAGTCAGAATAAGAGTTTTCTTTGTATTAGATGATTTCTCATCAATATTAAAAGCTTCAATATTTGTTTTTTTAGATGGACCAAGTGCTGATGTTAATGCAGCTGCTCCTGGTATCTTAGAAGCCTCAAAACTTGACATACCTTCATTTTTAATATAATAATTCATTAAATTATGATCAACAGTAATTTGATGTAACTGACCATCAAATATATATGTTCTTGAATCACCTATATTAAAAATAATGATATTTTTTGAGTTTTTAAAAACTATTGCAGATGTAACAGTTGTACCCATGTCTTTTTTATTATTGTCATCACCAGCTTCAATAATCATATTTTGTTTTGCTTGTTTGATAGTATCTTTAAATCATTCATAAACATTATCATTATCAGATTTAAGAAAATTCATTCTATTTTTGAATGTTTCAATTGTTATTGATGAAGCAAGAGATCCTCCAAAATGACCGCCCATCCCATCACATAAAATAGCAACTAAAACATAATCATTTTCAAAGACAGCAGCCCTATCTTGATTTTCTTCTCTAACAACTCCTATATTGGTTTCAACAATATATCTCATATTTGTCTCCTAAGTTTATTTTTCTTTAATAATTGACTTAATTTTATCAATTGCTATATTAATATTATCATTTTTAATAATATATTGAAAATATATTTTATGTTCAATTTCCTCTTTTGCCCTTTCAAGTCTTATTTTTATTTGTTCTTCTGAATCTAAATTTCTATTTTTTAACCTTTGTTCTAATTCTTTAATTGAAGGAGGAACAATAAAAATTGAAATTAATTTATTTTCTTCATTGTTTTCTCTTAAATTTTTAATTATATTAATTGCTCCATTAGTTTCAACTTCAATTAAAACATTTTTGTTTTGTTTTAATTTATTTTCAACCTCTTTTTTTAAAGTTCCATAATAATTATTAAAATGCTGACTATATTCTAAAAAAGCATTATCTTTAATTAATTTTTCAAATTCTTCTTTACTTATAAAGTAATAATGATTACCATCAATCTCACCTTCTCTTTTTTTTCTTGTTGTTGCAGATATAGAAAAAGACAAATTTAATGTTTCATCTTTAAACAATTCTTTTTCTATTGTTCCTTTACCAACACCTGAAGGACCTGTAATTAGAATAATCTTTGACATATACAAAATGATTGTACTAGAATATCAAAAAAAATCCACATTTTATTGTTTTCCACACGATTTTGTGGAAAAAGTTACACTTAAAATAAAAAAATAACATTTTTAAAGCAAATAGTTACTTTTTTTACATTTATAAATGTAAGGAGGTTGATAAGAATGAGATACAAAATTAAACTTGTAAAATGATAGTTTAAACTCAATAAATTTATACTTTATATTTTCAACAGCAAATAATAGATTTAAAAATAAAAGGAGTAAGAACAAATGATAAATATTCCAATTTCTAATCCTAAAATTAACTACAATTATGAACTGAAAAAAACATCTCTGAGTACAAACAATAAATCAAATGAGATGTTACAATATGACATTAAAAAAGATTATGAAGTTAAAAATATTTATTATGACAAAAATAATCAAGATATAACTAATAAACCTAATTTATGAGTTAATAATACACTAAATTATTCAAACATAAAATTTGTATGAGACAATGTAACTAAAATTTTTGCTTTTAAAATGTATTTCATAAATAAAAATGATATAGATGAAAT
>CAYURK010000043.1:0-4670 GCA_964447225.1 uncultured Metamycoplasma sp. | reverse complement strand
TGAATTCAACATATAGATATTTTAACAATTTTAAAGTTCAATTAATAACAATTAATTGCATTCTAGCACTTAACAGTTTAATAATACCCACTTATTTAAATATGACTAAATGTGGGAATAATTTAATTTCTCAAACTTTATCCACTAATGCTAAGTATGCTGAACCAATCACTTCAAATCAAGTCAATATGCAAAACATTATGGTAGAAAATGTTATTGATTATATTAATGGAGATCAAGGAAAAAATTTTATATTTAAGAATATTAATCTATTTTCTGATGGATTTTCTGATTTTCCTGAAAGTATTGATCAAATTACAAATGTATTTGCTAGTCAACCAATATCAGAAACAGGAAATTTCTTTTTTGGAACTGTTAGTGTTTCATGAAGTTTTCAAAAAGGGAATATAACTTATAGTCAAGATAGAAATATTTTACGTGTTTTACAATGTAAAAGTGAATTGTTTCATTTCAAGAATATTAATTGAGATGGATTTGATTATAATCAAGGTGGAAGTAAACAAAACATTCAATGAATTTTTAACCAAAGAAATAATTTATTCTATTATGGGGATGATTTAACTTTAGATATGTTTCAAAACTTAGACATTAAACTTGAAGGTAATTTATTAATATTTAATTTTAAATTAGTACAAAATAATAATCAATATTATCCAATTCAAGATATAACTTTAAAATTTGAAGTAAAAAAAGATTTAAAAAAATCAGAATTTACAACAAGTGAATTTGAAATAAAAAACAAAAGTGATGAACAATTAAAAACAATAATTAATAAGGATTGAATTTTTAAAAATAGAGAAAAGTTATTTAATGAATCAGACAGCAAAATTTTTTTCATGACAGACATCATGGATATTAAAACGAACATTCAAAAAGACCTAACATTAAACATTTTATTTAGAGTTAAAAATATAAATAGAGATGATTTTTACTCATTTTCACTAATTAATGACACATCATTAAATTTAAAAACACAACATTTTACAACAACTGATTTAAATTCACAAACTTATTTTATTGACACATTATTATCAGAAATTATAAACAATAAGCAATGAATCATTGACCATAAAGAACAGATTTTTGAAAATAGTGCTTCACTAACTAATATAGATCAAATTAAAACACTACAAATCAGAAAAGAAAATGATTATTTAAATATATCTTTTACTACACAAATTGGTAATTTAAGTAATAATTTTAATTTTGAAATTAATAATTTTATTTCATTAAAACAAACTGAATTTGGTGTTGAAGAAGTTAATACATTAATAAATTGGGATGGATTTGACTATGATTTAGGTAATAATGAACAAAACATTCAATGAATATATAATCGAAAAGATCTATTTTTTAATAATAGTGATCTTTTACTTTCTGTAAGTGATTTATCTAATTTAAATATTAAATTAATAAATAACATTTTATCAATTGGTTTTGATCTATCTCCTAATCCAAATATTATTCTTAATTTTATTGTTAAAAAAGATATGAAAAAAATTAAATTCAATGCAAGCGAATTTGGTATTAAAAATGTAAGTGATGATGACATCATAAAGATCATTAATGAAAATTGAATTTTTGACAATAGAGAAAAGTTATTCAATTCAAGTGATTTAGGTTTTGAACTAAATAATATTAATAATTTAACTACAAATATAAAAAGTGTTTTAAATATAGATGTAGCTTTTAAAATTAAAAAAATTTCATACACATTTCAATTGATTAATAATGACTTTTTAAATTTGACTAAGTCTTCATATGAGTGCAGTGATTTAAAAGATTCTTTCCACTCTATTGATATTATGAAAGAAAATACAATAACAAATAATTGGATTATTATTAATAAACAATTTTTGTTTATTAATAATAGCAAATATTTAAATGATCCAGATCAAATAACAAATATACAAATTGAAAAATTTGGTCAAAATGAATTGAACATATCTTTTGTTATTAACATAAATAATGTGATTCAAAATTCTAACTTTAAATTAATAAATTTTGTATCTTTAAAAAACAACAATTTTAATGTTAGTGATGAAAATATTTTTAATACTAATTCAATAAGTATTATTAGAGACTACTTATATAACAATAGAAATGAATTTTTTGAAAATAGCAATAATTTTACAAAAGATTATTTCCAAAATATTGATATTATTTTTAGAAAAAATAATGATAGTACTAAAATTACATTTGAATGTGAAGAATTTAGATTTGATGTCAATTTAATATCTACTAAACCACAACAACAATCTAAAAATAATAATGCATCTATAGTAGGCGGAACCATAATGACTGTAGGAGGTTTTTTATTAATTGGTATTCTTGCTTTTCTTTTTGTTAAAAAAAATAAATAATCTCAAATAATTTTATTTAAATTTAATATTTTCAATTTTCATAATAAACTAGATATAGGTAGTAACTTTAGTTTTTCATTTTTAATACTTGAATCAGTAACTTTGTATATTTAAATCATGTAAAAAATGTTAAAATTAAATACAATAATTGTACTTTTTAAAAAAGGAGAATTAATGTTCAATAAAAATAAGGATAAAGAACAAAATAAATTATCAAAAAAGAACAGTTCTTCTTTTTTTACTAACTTGAATACAGATAATAATATTGAGTATGGATTTGCTGAAAAAAATCCTAAGTCTAAATGAGCAAAATGATCAATTATAGGTCTAGTTTCTGCTGCAACCATCACTGGTGTTGCCGTTCCTTGATCTCTTTCATCATGCACTGTTTCTCTTTCTCAACCTTATGGCGATTCCCGTGTTATGTATACTTATATTGATCCAATCACAAATAAAACTGTTTCTGTTACATATGAACAATTTGCTCAAAGAGTTCAAAATATTCAAGCAACTCAAACTGTTATTGATGAATGGGATGATGTTTTCAATTCATCTGTTTTAAAAGGACTTTATGATGAAGAAAGAGAATCTTTTTTAAAATTTAAAGCAATTTATAAAAAAATTCATGATAAAGATCCTGATGTTTCTAAATTTGGTGCTGATTTAGGTAAAAACAAATCATTTGAAAATATAGAGGAAGATCAAAGAAAAATTTTGGAAGATAATAAAAAAACTTTTCAAAGAGCTTTAAATAATTCAAATAGTTGATTAGATGATTGGATTAAAGAACTACAAACTAATTCAATATATGGTCCTCAATTAGCACAAACAGGGTCAACTAATGTTTCTGCATTAGAAGAAAAAGCAATTTCATATATGGTTGGGCAACAAATACAGAGTTCTGCTTTAGCACGTTATAAAGGGACATCAATTGTTACAGATAGTTGAACTTATTTAGATTATAAGTTTGCTGCTGGTATGAGTATTTCTAATTGACCTTCAGAATCAGAAATTCCTTATGAAAATAATGAAGGCAAAAGAAATTATATTACAAAAACAGAAGCTATTAAAATTTGACAATCTTATTTAACAACTAATGGTTTTTCAGATGAGTTTGATGAATCTATAGGAAATAATGTTGTAATACCTAAAAACCCAAACCAAAGCAATGATGAAGGTACTAAAATTGCTGTTTTGGAGACTAAATCTTATTCTATAAACTATAGAAACCCACTTTTAAATAATAATTTATCTCAGTTAGTTACAAAATATTTTGATTTTAGTTTATTATCTTCATTTTCATTAAGTGGTTTAACTCCAGGTTCATCTAATATTTCATCATTTTCATTTGACAAATCATTATTAAAATCACTATTTACTGTTCAAACTTCAGCACGTCCTTCATTAACAAACTTTATTCCTGCTAGTCAATTATTTAATTTTAAAGGTGCTATAGAAATTAATACATCAAAAATTGAAAATACAAGCAATGATATGTATATTTATAATTTGAAAGATATTCAATTAATGAATGCTATTTCATCAAGTTCAGATGGTGATGATTCTAATAGTAGTAATTCTAATAATACATTAGGAACTACAAAGTTGGTTACTACTTCATCATTGTTGCAAAATTCTTCTGATTCTAGTGATTCTTCTTCAAATTCAATAGATAGATTTTATTTGTCAGCTATCACTTCATCTAATGAAGGAGTAACGTCTTTAGATTCAAATAATGATAGTCTATTTTCTATTAATTCAAACAATCCTTTTGATATATTTTTTAAATTAATGTTTACCATTCCAAAAAATGGAAATGAAATTGATTTTACAGGATATGAATGAGTTAAAAATAATTGAGATGCTGTAAATGCAGGACCTATATTAGCTAGTCAAAATTTATCTAGTCTAATTAATTTAATTAGTCAAAATGTAGATACATCTTCATTTGAGTTTAAAACTAGTTCTCCTGAAAATTATAATTCTGCTTTTGATAGTCAAATTGAAGGTATAGATTCTTCAGATACAAATATTTTAGGTTATTTATTTTCATGCATATTAATGGGAGAAAATGATAATGTGAAAACTAGTTATAGTCCTAATTATGAAGAAACATTTGCAAAACAACAAGTTGGATATTGGACATTATATAAATTAAGTGAAAATACTTTTATGTATGTATCAACATCTGAGGTTAAAGTATTTTCTATTAATAAATCTGATAATATAACATCAATAGAGAATATTAGAAAAATGGCATACAATGATTTGATGAATACTATAGAT
>CAYURK010000042.1:0-4692 GCA_964447225.1 uncultured Metamycoplasma sp. | reverse complement strand
TAATTGCTCCAAAAATACCATTATTAAGAGTTTGAATATCATTAGAATTACTTCCAATTCAACTATTTGGTTTATATGATGATTCTTCAATATTTTTATCTATTGTAAAGATTTGACGCTTTGTTGATGTGTTGTCTAATTTAGTTATTAAAGTGTTAGATGAATATGAGAATAACAAACTAGGAAACAAGTTTTCCTCCAGTTATAGTTGTATTAGATGGGAAGGAATCACTATAATATTTACAATTTTCAGGAAGTGTTACTTCTTTTATATTGGTGTTGGCAAAGGCAGAATTACCTATTGAAGTAACTGAATCGGGGATGTTTACTTGAGTTAATGGAGTGTTTTCAAAAGCAGAAACACCAATTTCGGTTACTGAGCTTGGAATATCAATTTTGGTTATTTTAGTGTTATTAAAACCTGATAAATGTTGAATTGAATTAGGGATGGTTACTTGGGTTAATGGAGTGTTTTCAAAAGCATTAATTCTAATCAAAGTAACTGAATTAGGGATGGTTACTTGGGTTAATGGAGTGGATGCAAAAGTAGAAATGCCAATTTCAGTTACTGAATCGGGGATGGTTACTTGGGTTAGTTGAGTGTTTTCAAAAGCATATCATCCAATTGAAGTAACTGAATTGGGGATGGTTACTTGGGTTAATGGAGTGTTTTCAAAAGCATATCATCCAATTGAAGTAACTGAATTGGGGATGGTTGCTTGACTTAGTTGGGTATTTTCAAAAGCAGAATTACCAATTCAAGTTACTGAGTTAGGGATATCCACCTTAGCTAAATTAGTATTTTGAAAAGCTTTAGTATCAATTCCTACCACCTTTGCTTTATAACCATAATATTCACTTGATAAAACAGAATTAAATTCTATGTATTCTGGAATTATCAGTTCTTTTTCATCACTTTCCCATCCTGTTATATATGCTTCCCTTTTTGAATCAATTTTAAATAATAATCCTGTTTCAACATTTCGATAGTTTTCTCCTTCAGGAAGTTTCTTTTCATTTGAACATGAAATAACTGGTGCAATTATTAATGGTGTAACCAAAACTGATGATGTTAATAATAAATTTTTACTTAATTTTTTCATAAATAACTCCTTACTTTTTAAATTTTTACTTTAATTGTATTAATCTTGATTTGTTCTAATAAATATCTAGTAGCATCTTCATAAGTAACAAAATAGTTGATTTTGTTATCTCAATTTAAACTATAAACTCAATTTACAGTATTATCAATTAGTGTAAATGATCCATCATCATTTTCATAATATGATTTGTTAGGATGTTTTTTAATAATTGTTGTTCGATATAGATTATCTAAAATATTTCTTTCTGAATCATAAAGTGCATCATTTGATGTATCAGCAATTCCATCTAAACCAATTCCTGGATTAATTACTTTACCTGTAATATCATAGATAACAACAATTTTTGATGGTTGAATTCTTGTTGAATTATCTCTTAAAGTCATTTCATCTTTTTCATTCAAAACAAGATTATCACTAGATATTGGACCTTGAGAAATAAGTGAAGGATTAAATGTTTTAGTATCAAATGAACCAAGTTTTAAGAATTTTCCATATGTAGCTTTTTTAAATTCTTTAAATTCGGTTAATGAATTAGCCTTATCATATTCTCTTAACACAAGAATGTTTTCTGGATCTAATCTACTATCTGTACTAGAATCTTTTAATAAATTTTTATATTCATCATCTTTTAAATTAATTACATTATTGTTATAACAATTAATTGCTCCAAAAATACCATTATTAAGAGTTTGAATATCATTAGAATTACTTCCAATTCAACTATTTGGTTTATATGATGATTCTTCAATATTTTTATCTATTGTAAAGATTTGACGTTTTGTTGATGTGTTGTCTACTTTAGTTATTAAAGTGTTAGATGAATATGAAAATGGTTCTTTTATATCAATAGTTCAACTATTACTTGAAATATTTTTAATAATTAAATCTATATTTTTGTTATCAATATTAGAATAACCACTGTTAAAAAAAGCAAGTAATTTGTCTTTAATTTTATCATTTTTATCATTAAATAATTCATTCTTTTGTATTGAATCTTCAGAATTTTGTTTGAATAACATTAATTCATTTAAATTCAATTTAAATATTGGAAAATCTTTGTAAAGTACAACTTGTTCTAGTCCACTTAACTTTTCTTTCAAGTAACTTAATATGTGTTCTTCTTTTATTGTTAAATTTTTAATTTTAAAATCACCATACCCTTTAAAAAATGATGTAACATTATCTTCAATTGAAACCAATCCATTTTTATTCATTCCACTTTTTGTTACTTTTTGTTTAATTCATTCTTTAACTGAATCTTCAATTGATGTTTTTTCATTATTATCAAATTTTCACTTAAATTGACTTTCTAATATCCCAATAAGATCTTTTTTATAATTTTCATTTTCAACATTAGCTGCTGTCTCCACATATGAATTTATTTCATTTTTAAATCTTTTTTCTTCTATTTCTATCTTGGTATCAACATTTACTATCTCTGTTGAAAAATATAGTTCAGCTCCTTTTCATTTTCCGCTTTGTAATATTTCATTATCAACACCAGCAGCTCCTGAATTTCCTCCAGCAGCACGAATTTGAAATGAAATATCATTGCCTACATCATCTCATAAGTTTTTTGACAATGTAACTATAGCTTCTCTAGATCTAGCTTGACTTATACCCATCCATCCATTTACTCACTCTACTCAATTATCAATTTTTATTTTGTCATTAAAAATTCATTCATTATCTTTTTCATAAAATGTATCTCTTTTTAAAAATGATTGAAATATGTAAAGATCTCTTAGTTTTATATTTTTAATAATAACATCTCTTCTATTTTTTGTTTTATCATTACCTTGTTTGTTCGCTGATTCAACTACTTTAACATAATTATCACTTGCATTTGTCTCAACATAATAATTTTGAGATTCATGACTATTTTTATCTAGTAAATTAATTCTAACATCAACTCTTATATCTAAAATAAATTCTGTAATAGCTTCATTCATTATTGAATTTAAATCATTTTTAACAGTATTAATATTTAGATCAAATAATGGATTATTTAATTCTTCTAAATTAAATGAATTAGATTTTTCATTTACTTTTTTGTTGAAAAATTTAAAATCAAAATCTTTATTTGAACTATTTTTAGTTAAAGAAAATAGAGCAATTCTTTTAAATTCTTCAATATCTAATTTATTTAATGGATTAATTTTAAGTTTTTCTCCAGTTTCAGGATCATCAATTTCATAGAAAGCAATTTCATCAAATTTAATTCCTCTTTTATTTGAAATATCAGCTTCTTCATATGAAGAAAATAGATTTCCAACCATATCTATATAACGATATTGAATCAACCCTTCATTGATAAATGATCTTTTAGCTTCATCAAAACTTCTTGTAGTTTGACCTAAAGCATTTATGTAAGCTTCAGATAATCTGCTTGGTGAAGCTGGATCATATAATCTCATATTAGCAATATTTATTCTTTTAGACTCTTGATCAAAAATTGATTCATTAATATTTCCATAATACATTTTTTTATCAATAATTGAATCATTTTCTTTTAGGACACTTTTTACAATATCATCATATGAGTTATAGTATCTATTATTGTATAAATATTTATATTCATCATTAGAAGAATAAGCTAATGATTTAATATTATTAGATAAGTTATTATTAACAACAGTTGTAGTAAAAGCAACTACTGGACTAAGTAATAATGGAGTAACTATAGCACTTGATATTAACAATCTTTTTTTCATTTTTTTATTCATATTTAATCACCCCTGAGTTTATAGCATATTCAATTAGTTCATCTTTAGAACTAAAGATAACGTCAATGTTGTTTAACTTATATTGATTAATTTCAGTTGTAGATGTATAAATAGTAAAATCATATTTAGTTAATAAATAATTTAATGCCTGATCTTGACTTAAAAAGATTTTTTGTGTTCCTAATTGATTTGTAGGATTTACAACATAAACATCAATTGTTTTAATGTAGTTACTTAATTCATCAAAATAATTTGTTTTTTTGATTTCTTCTGTAATTACATCCTTACTATCAACTTCAAAATTACTGAAAAAATCTGTTTCAATTAACTTAATTATCTCTTCATTAGATAAATTAGAATATGTATTTGAATCATTTTTTACATTTGGATCATAAATAATATATCTATTATTAGTTTTATTATATTTAATACCACCTGTTTTACTTCAAGAATTAAATGGTAAAGAATATTCGCTATCTTCAATTCCTTCATAATCTGGTTTTTTATTAACAATATTAGGTAATTGAGCTATTTTAATTGATTTAATGTTTTTAACCACTTCATCAATTAGTATTGTTGCTGCTTGATTAGCACTATTAGCTACATATCCATTGGCAAAGGTAAACATATCTTTATATGATTTTTTAATTCCTTTACTCATTTCATCATTAATTTTTTTATACATATAATTTACAACTGTACCATTAACTAAAGTATTTAAATCACAATCATTATAATTTCCAATGTTCTCAAAAACATTTTCAGGTCTTCTAAAATAATTATCTGAATTTGTAATTAATGAATCAAAAGAATAAACTAAACTAATATTTGAATCTAAAGATTCAAAATTACCATTTATAATG
>CAYURK010000041.1:424-4726 GCA_964447225.1 uncultured Metamycoplasma sp. | reverse complement strand
TAAACAAAAGTAATAGTCCTTTATATTTAAATTATATTCAAACATATGGAAATAAGACATCAATAAATGATATTTAATATCAATAAGTTATAAAATTAAACATAATGATGGATTATAACAAAAAATATTTATACAAAAAGGACCCTAATATAAATTATGAATGTGAATCATGTTTTGATCATGTTTGTAATGACGAATGTGGTTGTGAACTTTCAGAATCAGCAAAAAAATCACTTAAAAAGGAGTTAAATAATGGAAAAGATTAACAATAGAGATTTTATTTCAATAAAAGGTGCTAGAGAAAATAATTTAAAAAATGTTTCATTAGTTATACCAAAAAATAAATTTGTTGTTTTTACTGGCCTAAGTGGAAGTGGTAAGTCTTCATTAGCTTTTAATACTATTTATGAAGAAGGAAGAAGAAGATATGTTGATTCTTTATCTTCATATGCAAGACAATTTTTAGGTGGTACTAAAAAACCTAAAGTGGATTCAATAGAAGGACTATCTCCTTCAATAAGCATCGAGCAAAAAACAACGCATGCAAATCCACGTTCAACTGTTGGAACAATAACTGAAATTCATGACTATTTAAGACTATTATTTGCAAAAATTGGTAAACCTTATTGCCCTAAACATAAAATTGAAATTTCTTCTCAAAAGATTCAAGATATTATTAATGGAATATTTTCAATTAAAAAAAATTCAAAATTATTAATATTAGCTCCTATTGTTAAAGGGCAAAAAGGAACAAATAAAAATCTATTTGATAAATTAAGACAAGATGGATTCTTAAGAGTTAAAGTTGATGGAATTATTTATTCTTTAGATGATGAAATTGAAATAGAAAAAAATAAAACTCATGATATTTCAATTGTTGTTGACCGTGTTATATTAAATGAAGAATCAAAAACAAGAATTACTGAATCTGTAAATGTTGCACTTGAACAATCAAAAGGTCTTGTTGATATTGAAAACCTTGATACTAACGAAATAATAAACTTTTCACAGCAATTTGCATGTGTCCATGGTGACTTTCAAATGCCAAAAATTGAGACAAAATTGTTTTCTTTTAATTCTCCATATGGAATGTGTGAATCATGTAAAGGATTAGGAATTATTATAGAACCTGATATTGATTTAATTATTCCAGATAAATCTATTTCTATAGTTCAAGGTGCTTTAGATAAAATGCCAATGCTTTCTTCAAGAAATGATGACTCTCCTACTTGACAAGAATTTTTAGCTTTAATGCATCACTTCAAAATACCAACAAATGTTCCTATTAATGAATTAAATTCAAAACAAATGGATATTATTAAATATGGGACAGATGAAGAAATTGAATATATTCAAATATCTAAAAATGGAAAGAAAAATCAAAGAAAAAATAGTGTTGAAGGTCTAGTTACAAAGTTAGCTAGAATGTATGCAAATGCTCAAGATGATATATTAAGACAATGATATGGAAGATTCATGTCAGAATCAATATGTAAGAAATGTAAAGGACAGAGATTAAATGAATATGCTTTAGCTGTAAGAATTAATGGTTTAAATATTCATGAATTTTCTTCTTTATCAATTGAAGAAGAATATGATAAAGTAACATCTATTAAACTAAACAAAGAAGACAAAGAAATATCAAAATTAATCATTTCTGAATTGGAAGCAAGATTAGGTTTTTTGAAAAATGTTGGTCTTGAATATTTGTCGCTAATAAGAACAGCTGAAACTCTAAGTGGTGGAGAAGCACAAAGAATAAGACTTGCAACACAAATAGGTTCAAAACTTACAGGTATTTTATATGTCTTAGATGAACCTTCAATAGGTCTTCATCAATCTGATAATACAAAACTTATTAATGTTCTAAAACAAATGGTTGATTTAGGAAACACTCTAATTGTTGTTGAGCATGATGAAGAAACAATGTTTGCTGCTGACTATATTGTTGATATTGGTCCATATGCAGGAGATAAAGGTGGAGAAATTATTGCTAGTGGTTCCATTGAAGAAATAATGAAAAATAAAAATTCAATAACTGGTCAATATTTAAGCAAGAAAAAAAATATTGAATTACCTAAAAAACGTAGAAAAGGTTCTGGTTATTCAATTGAAATAGTTGGAGCAAGAGAAAATAATTTAAAAAATATAAATGTGAAATTTCCTTTAGGAAAATTAATTGCTGTCACTGGAGTTAGTGGAAGTGGTAAATCAACTCTTGTAAATGAAATATTAGTTAAATCATTAGAAAAAATAATTAATAAATCTTCAACTAAACCAGGAAAAGTAACCAAAGTTAATGGGACATTAAATATTGATAAAATTGTCACTGTTTCACAATCTCCAATTGGAAAAACTCCTAGATCTAATCCTGCTACCTATACATCTGTATTTAATGACATAAGAGAATTATTTGCAAATGTTGAATTATCTAAAGCAAGAGGATATGAATCTGGAAGGTTTTCTTTCAATATTGCTGGTGGTAGATGTGATAAGTGTCAAGGAGATGGATTTATAAAAATTGAAATGCAATTTCTTCCTGCTGTTTATATTCCTTGTGATCATTGTGATGGTAAAAGATATAATTATGAAACTCTTGAAGTTAAATATAAAGGTAAATCTATTGCTGATGTTTTGGACATGAGAGTAAGTGAAGCATTACAATTCTTTTCAAATAGACCAAAAATACGAGACAAAATTCAAACTTTAGAAGATGTTGGATTAGGTTACATAAAATTAGGTCAATCTTCAACAACACTTAGTGGTGGAGAAGCACAAAGAATTAAATTAGCTACTTATTTGCAAAAAAAACCAACTGGGAAAACAATGTTTGTTTTAGATGAACCTACAACAGGACTTCACACTTATGATATTCAAAACTTACTAAATATTCTTAATAGAATTGTTGATGGTGGAGACACTGTTGTGGTAATCGAACATAATCTAGATGTTATTAAATGTGCTGATTACATTATAGATTTGGGTCCTAAAGGTGGTGTTAAAGGTGGTCAAGTTATTGCAACTGGAACACCTGAAGAAGTGGCAAAAATCAAAGAATCACTAACCGGGCAATATTTGATTAAGTTATTGAAAAATAAATAGTATAGAAATTACAAAAAAATTTTAATGTCAAATGAAAAAAGTAACTATTAATGTGTCAAGAAAGAATAATTCATCTTTTGTTCCAAAGATTGTTATAAAAACCAAATGATGCTAGATGTTTTATTATGATCTAGATAAAGGAAAAATCTTAGAAAACAAAGATAAAATTCCCTATGAAATTTTAAGTTGATAAAATAATCTATCCTATTTTATACATATTTGAAATTAGAGAAGAATCATATATGATGAAAATTTGTTTATATGATAACCATCCTAAATGTGAATTTATGAGTAGATTGAGCGAAAAACGAATAAATTATCATTAAAAAATTGAAAAGAGAAAATCAAAATCTCACCTATAACACTAAACTATAGGTAGAACTTTTTGAATTTTTATGCTAAAAACTAACAAAACAAAAGAACAACTTATTTATGTGACAATCACAAAATTAAATATAATAAATATTCAACTAAACAGATTCAGAAAATAAAGCCAATCTTCATATATTTATGTTTTTCTTTACTTTGTTTTTTTAATTTTTGGTATTTATTTTGGTAACTTTATATTAATTTTTTGTTCCTTTATGTTAAAATTAATTTGTATTAAGAAGACAAGTAAAATTTTGAAATTTGCTTTTTAAAATAAAAGGTTTTGATGTTATTTTTATTTTAGTTAGTTTAAAATTATTCTAAAATTCAAGCAATGCAAATGTTAGTTTTTTCATCAAAAAATTTAATTATTTACATGTTAAGATGTAGAATGAAATTGTCTAATAAAAAGGAGAAACTTATTATGTTACCAACAACTTGATCAATAAATGCATTCAATTAAAAATAACGAAAATATAATTTGTTTAAAAAGGTTTGTTAGAATAATGAACATTGTTAAAAAAAGTAACAATGTTCATTATTATTCTTTCTTGATAAGTGGTAAAAGAAATTTGTTTGTAAATTTTTCAGATATTGAAAATAAAATTTTTAATGAAATTACTAGTGGCAACAAAACAATAAAACAAATATCTAAAATATTAAATATAAATATAGAAATTGTTATCAATTTTGTAAAGAAATTAATTAATGAATATGATATTCTTTATTTTGACAAAAACAAAATTGAAAAGCAAAAAAGAGATGCTTTTGATAGACATGACTTGTTTTTTGATTTAAATTTTCAAGTCAAGAATTTTACAAAAAAACACA
>CAYURK010000041.1:0-414 GCA_964447225.1 uncultured Metamycoplasma sp. | reverse complement strand
TGTTGGATGTGGTGGGATAGGAAATAATATTGTTTCACATATTTCAAGATCTGGTGTCAATAAATTCATATTAATAGATGATGATAAAATAGAACTTACAAATTTAACAAGACAATTTTTATTCTATAAAGATGATATAAATAAGTACAAAGTAGATATATTAGATAAACAGATTAAAAAAATAAATCCTAAAGCTAATGTTTTAAAAATAAAATCTAAATTTGATAAAAAAACAATGGAAAAAATTCTCAAGAATAATAGAGTTGATTTTGTTTTTATTTCTGCAGATAATCCTCAAACAATAGCAATAGATGCCTACCAAATATTTTCTAAATATAAAATTCCATTTACAACTGTAGGATATTTGAATGATTTTGGAATATTAGGACCAATAATTGACAAACCTAATTTAAA
>CAYURK010000040.1:0-4766 GCA_964447225.1 uncultured Metamycoplasma sp. | reverse complement strand
TACCAATATTTGAAGCTGTTAAATAATTATTAGGTTTAATATTTAATGTTATTTTTGCAAAACCTGTTATAGTAATACTATAATTTTGATTTAATACATTAAAAGATACTTGTAAACTTTGTCCATCACTTTTTGAAACATTAAAATTTGTAATATCATTTGAATTTGATAACAAGTCAGGATTTTTAAACAATAAATTTTTATTTTGATAAAGTCACTCTTTATTAATTTGTGAGATATAATCATTAATATTTGTTTTTGAATCAATATTTAAATTTGAAATAGTAAATGGATTGTTTTTTAAAAATAAAGGGGTATCATAAACAATTACTTGATTTTTAAAATTATTATTAGACATATTAAAAACATACACATTTTTAAAATCATTTAATGTTGTATCATACGAAATAATTGGAATTCATTGGTCCATTCTATTAGCATATAGTGGTCCTTCATTTTTATTTGATAAAATTTGAACATTATTTGAATCAATTGAAAAATTAGAGTTTTCTTTTATATTATTTAAATCAAATAAAACTATTGATCCTACAGTTTGTGTTGCATACGTTCATGTACAATATGTAACTCATTGATTTAATTTTTCAGAATAATATCCCCATAAAATATCATAATCCTGTTTAGAGTTATTAATTTCACCTCAATTTGGTTGCAAAGAAATTATCTTGTTAGAAACTATTGTTGAACTTGAAATGTCAAATGATCCATCAATAATCATACATCTAGTCCCTGAAAGATTCGCAATTGTTGAAAAATCTATAATATTTTGATTATTAGATAGTTTAATTGTTGGTATATACATTTTATTTGGAGCAAATGTTTCTCCATCAAGACTTTCAATTTCATGATAGGCAAGTACTGCTGAAGTATTATTCATTTCTGTAACTACGATAGCTGATTTTTTATTTTGATTATAACTTTGTCATTGAAAACTTACAGAATAAATATTATCATTAATGCTAATTAATCCCATTGAAAAAACAATAGTTATTTGATTTTGAGATTCTTCACTTTGTGTTTCAAATAATGAAACTTTTTCAATACCAGTTCCATTTCCCATTGATCTATCAAAACCATTGTTACTTAAATTAATAAGATAAGTATTTTGGTTTCTTTGTTCATTGGTCATTGAACCCAACGGAACAAAAACATATTTATTAGTAGTTCCTTGTACTTTTTGGATATTACATGGATTAGAATCATTAATAGCAATGCTTGGTGTTATTACATTTGTAACATTATCAAAAACTTCTCCTGTTTCAACATCTATTAATTCAAGATACACATTCTGATCATTATATCTTCTAGCTGATAAAATTGAACCTGAAGAACTTCCTTCTTTTGAAGTTTCTGGTATATATACAACTGAATAGATAGAGCGAGTATTAGATGCCCCAACACTTGTTTCAGTAAACCATTTTATATCGAGTGTTTTATCATCTAATAATAAAAATCCTTTATTTGTTGGAACAAAGATCCCGCCTGGAACTGATACTACAGAATTTGGATAGAAAATTGTTGTTTCATACCCATTTTCTAATGAAACAGAACTATATGATAAATTATCATTAATTTGTCTTAAATTCTTATTACTCAAACTTAATTTTTCTATTTGATCATTTTCAACTTTAATGTTATTACATGAAATAACCAAAGCAATTGGTGAAACAACTGTAATAGATAATAAACAAAATTTTGAATAAATGCTTTTTTTCATGTTTAACATTTTATATTATTTTTGTAAAATTTTCAAATTTTAACATTGCCTAAAATGATACAAACGCAAATATCTAACATGCCAAAATTCATAACTAGTTTTAGTGTGATTAATTCCTAAATGAGTATGCAAATGTTCTAAAAAGAAAAGAAACACAAGAATAAAATCAACAGACTAGTATTCTCATATTAATGATTTTATTGATTACATTTTCAAGTTTCCAAATGTTCTTGGATATGGAATAGAATCTCTAATGTTTTCAATCCCAGTTACATACATTACTAGTCTCTCAAAACCTAAACCAAAACCTGAAGAGCCAGCGTCTCCAAATTTTCTTAAATCTAAATATCATTGCATATCTTCTATTGAAATATTGTAGTATTTCATTCTTTCAACCAATTTATCAATATTTACTTCACGTTGAGATCCACCAATTAATTCTCCAACACCTGGAACTAATAAATCAAAAGCAGCAACAGTTTTTTGATCATTATTTAAATACATATAAAATGCTTTAAATTCTTTAGGATAATTAATAACTGCTACAGGACCTTGAAATACTTCATCAGCCAAAAATTTTTCATGTTCGGTAGCTAAATCAATACCATATTTAATATTGTTTTCTACAAAGCGTTCTTTATTTTTATATAAAATTTCAATAGCTTTTGAATATTCCAAAATTTCTAATTTATTATTAACAAATTTTTCAAGATTTTTTATTAATTTTCCACCCGATCTCTCATCTAAAAATTTAAATTCTTCCTGATGTTTTTCTATTGTTCTTTTAATTATAGTTTTCAACATTTTATCTGCCAAATTAATAATTTGGGTTAAATCACAAAAAGCTACTTCTGGTTCAATCATTCAAAATTCAGCAGCATGACGTTTTGTGTTTGATTTTTCTGCTCTAAATGTTGGACCAAAAGTATAAATTTTATTAAATCCTATTGCATATGATTCGCCATGCAGTTGTCCTGTTACTGCTAATGTTGCTTTTTTGGAAAAAAATGGTTCTTTATTTTCATCATCTACTATAAAACCTTCTCCTGCTCCTTCACCATCATTAGATGTAATTATTGGAGTGTGTAAATACATAAAACCTTCTGAATCAAAAAATTGATGAATTTCTTTAGCCAAAGTTGAACGAATTAACATAATAGCTCTAAAAATATTTGTTCTATGTCTAACATGAGGAATTTCCCTTAATGTTTCTAAATTTATTTCTTGTTTTTGAATTGGAAAATCATCATCTGTAGGACCAATATTTTTAGCCTCAATTGCTAATAATTCACATGGCTGCTGCATTTTAGGAGTGGCTTTTAATTTTCCTTTAATTGAAACTGCTGAACCTATCTTTCATTTATCTATTTCTTCTAAATTAAATTTTTCAGCCGATAAAACTATTTGTAAACTTGTTATAGTTGAACCATCATTTACATTAATAAATCTAATTTTCAAATTACCTCTATTAGATGTTATTCATCCTTTAATTTCTATATCTTTACCATCTTCAATTTTTGATAATATTTCTTTTATAGATTTATTCATAATTTTTCCTTAATATATTTATATTAATTATTTTACTTTAAACTTTGATTATTTACTGCTTTTAAAAAAGATTACTAAATATTTTGACTAATCAAAAATTTTCGTTTTTTAAATTAATATCAAAATAAACGATAAAGAACAAAATATCAAAATTTTCAATATCTTTTTGGAAACCTTAGTTTTAAGTTATTTTTTTCTAAATTTTTAAGTTCTATTTTATATTTTTGTTTTTTAGTTTTAGGTAATTTAGATATAAATTCAATATATGTAAAAATAACACAGTGATATAAAACTAATTGACTATTTATTGACTTTGGTCATTTTTTATTTTTAACAATTTCTTTGTCATTATTTAATAATTTGTATAGATAAGTTAATTGATTAATTGCACTAATTATTTTTTTCTCAGAAATTGTAGAATGAGATAATGATTTTTTATTATAAAAATAAACATATTTTGGATCATTTATAAAAGATATTTTTTTTGTTTTATAAATTCAATATGTCATTACTCCAGCATCTTCAAAAAAAGGATCTAAACCATTAAAAGAAAAATTATTATTCTTAATATATTCAGTTCTAAATAAAATACCTCATGCATATGGAGTATTATTTATTAAATATTTGTTAGAATCATATTCTTTTTTTATTTTATTAGTTATGTAATAAACTTTTGTTTTTTTACCATTACTAATGAATGAGCTATTTATTACCATATCTTTATTCAAAGAATGAGCAAGATATATTTCAATAGCATTTTTTTCAATTCAATCATCACAATCTAAAAAAAAGAAAAATTCTGTTTTTACTTTTGATATTAAAACATTTCTTGCTTCAGCAAGACCTTTATTTTCTTGATTAAAATATTTTATTCTTGAATCTTTTTTAATTCACTCTTTAATTATATTTTCACTATTATCAGTTGATCCATCATTAACAATAATAATTTCAATATTTTTGAATGTTTGATCAACACATGATTGAACACATTTATTAATAAATTTAGAACCATTAAAACATGGTATTAATATAGAAACATAATTATTATTAATAGAATTCTCTGGTAATGTTTTCATGATTTAATTAATAAAAATTAATTATAAACTAATATGGTAATGTTTTGAATATTAAATAATTTATGTTACATTACATATACTTTTTGATCTAAAATAAATTAATAATTTAAATTGACTGATTTGTTCCATTAATAATAATAAAAAGAAAAAAGTACTTTTTATTAGTTTAAATAAATATACAACTTTAGGTGGAACTCAAAACTATAACTATGAACTAATGAAAACATTTATTAAACAAAATTGAGATATTGTTGAATATAGTTGTGATTTAGATTTTGATTCAACAATAAGAAATGAAATTAAAGAAATTCAAACAATAAACAATACCTCTAAACTTACTAAATCAAATGCAAAATTTTTTAAAGGAAAAAAGTTTATAAAACAAGTAAATCAATCAAATATTGATA
>CAYURK010000039.1:0-5061 GCA_964447225.1 uncultured Metamycoplasma sp. | reverse complement strand
ATACAAACAATAGTAAAAACAAAATAAATTTAAAATTTAAAAAAGCAGAGGAAAAAATAATTGAAAAAAGAAAAAAAATAATTTCATCCTATATTTTTGATCAATATTTTGAAGAAATTATTTCTTTAATCGAATATAAAAATATGGGACCAATAAATAGAAATTTTTTAAAACTTTTAAAATCATCAGGTATTTATGATTTAAGAATTAACAAAACCCAAAATCCTTCTTGCTCATCATGAGGAATATTTAAAGGAAATAAAATTATTTTGTCTTCATCTAAACAAATTTTTAAACTTTATGATAGTATGGATTCAACTCACTATAACAATTATAAATGACTATATATGGAAGTATTACCTGATCTTGATATGAGTTATAGTAAAAATGAAAACAAAACTAAAAGACCCTCACTAGAAAATAGAAATTTTAATGCAAATGATTGATGAAGAAATAATGAAACACAATTTAGAATGCTATTTACTCCCTATGCACAAGAAAAATATCTTAAAGAAATTCAAAATCATGAAACAATAAAATCTGAGGATAAATATATAAAGGTTAAAAACTTTTTTTCAAATGAATATTCAAAAAATAGTAAATCAATGCTTTACATACAAACAGAAATATTATTTCAAAAGTTCATTGATGATTTAGATATGAGTTTTAAAGACATGATCGAAGAATATAAAATAATAGTAAAAAAGTTATTCATTGAAGAATTTAAAAATGTAAAATTTTTATACATGTTTCCAATATTTGAATCTATCGATCATTCCACACTAATTAACAAAGCAAAAAAATTAAATAATATATTTGAAGATTGAATAATTTTTTATGTTATTGATGAAATTATTAAAAAAAATTTTATAAAACAAAGGAATTGTTTTAATACTCTACTAAAAATCAATATAAAAAATGATATATCAACAAATAAAATCAAAATGAGTTCATATGAAAATAACAATCAAGACTCTATTGTTTTGGATATTAATTATGCTTTTTTAAACACAAAAGATTTTTATCGTCCTTTTGAAGTTGGTCAATATATAGAACAACCAAAATTAAAAAACAAAAAAGCTATAGAACTAATAATAGAAGCCAACAATGAAAATATCAACATTTATATTCAGGATGGAATTATTGTTTCGACAATTCAAGACATTGAAAAAAAATATATAAATGAAAAAGCCATTGAATATATTAAGTTAATAAAAGATGAATATAACAAATAATTTGATTATTAGTTTTTTTATAATCTAGTAACCCATTTTTTGTTCATATTCTTCTAATGAACCTCTAAATATAAATGATGAATCATTTTTGATTTCTAATATAACATTTGATTCTTTAATTAATGCTCTATTGTATGTTGTAAAAATAACAATTGATTCATATTTATTAATTGCTTCCACAACTGCATCAATACTTTCAGTATCTAAGTGATCCAATGGTTGGTCAAAAACAATTGTATTAGAATCAATTAACATAATTCTTGAAAACATTAATCTTGCTTTTTCTCCACCAGATAATTTTTGGACATCTTTAAATACTGAATCACCGCTAAATAACATTCTTCCTAAAAAAGATCTCATTCTTTGATCTGAAATATCTTTTCTTTCTTCAGTTTCATTACTAATAGGTCATAGTCTTAATCAGTCAATCATTGGCATATCTTCTTTAAAATATTCTGTATTGTCTGATGGAAAATATTCAACTTTAATTGTTGAACCCCATTTAAAAGAACCAGTAAAATTTTTTTCTTTACCAACAAGAATCTCTAAAAATTTAGTCTTAGCAATATCATCATCACCAATTACTGCTAATTTATCACCAGGCTTTAAAACAAATGACACGTTGTCAAATAATTGAACTCCATTAGCATCTTTGTAACCTAGTTTTTCTACTTCTAATATTTGTTTACCTGGATTTTTATTTATTTCAAATCTAATAAAAGGGTATTTTCTTGTCGAAGGTATTATTTCATCTAATTCAATTTTTTCTAATGCTTTTTTTCTAGATGTTGCCTGTTTTGACTTTGAAGCATTAGCTGAAAAACGAGCTATAAATGCTTGAAGTTTTTCAATTTGTTCTTGTTTTTTCATATTTGATTGTTTTTGCAATTCAGCCATTAATTGAGATGATTGTTTTCAAAATGAATAGTTTCCTGTAAACATCTTTGCTTTACCAAAATCAATATCAACTATATTAGTACATATCTCATCTAGAAAATCACTATCATGAGAAACAACAATAACAATTTTTTCATAATCATTAATAAAATTAATTAGTCATTTAATTGATTTAAGATCTAAGTGATTAGTTGGTTCATCCATAATTAAAATATCAGGATTACCAAATAAAGCTTTTGCTAAAAGAACTTTAACTTTTTCAGTTGATTTTAAATCTTTCATTTTATATGAAAATTTTTCCTCAGGAATATCTAAAGCACTTAATAAAACATGAGCATCATTTTCAGCATTTCAACCACCCATTTGACCAAATAATTCTTCTAGTTCAGCTGCTTTAGCATAATCTTGTTCACTAGCCTCAGGATTCATATATATAGTATTTTTTTGTGTTTGAATTTTCATTAATTCTTCATTACCTGAAATAACCAAATCAGTAACATTACTATCATTGTATTTAAAATGGTCTTGTTCAAGAACAGAAATTCTTTGATTTTTTTCAACATATATTTCGCCTGAAGTTGGTTCGATTTGTCCGGAAAGTATTTTTAAAAAAGTTGATTTACCTGCTCCATTGGCACCAATTATTCCATATGTATTACCTTCAATAAATTTTAAATTAACATCTTGAAATAATTTTTTATCAATAAAAACTTTAGAAAGATTTCTAACTTCAATCATAATATAAAATTTACCCCCTTATTTTGAATAATAATGTTTCATAAGTGAATTTATTTAATTATATTAAATAATGAAATTTAATATCATTTATTGATTATTTCCACTTCGCGTTAAACTTAAAATTCCGGTTATAGTAAATAAAAATACACAAAATTGAATAATATAATTTTGTGTATTTCTTTTAATATTAAATATTTCTATTTAATTGTTTTTCTTATTCATAATAGAATTAATTTCTTGAAACATATCATCTTCATTAAAATAAAGATATCTAGCAGTTGTATTTATGTTAGTATGACCTAAGGTTTTTCTTACTATTTCAATGTTAGCATTATTTTTTAATAAATTAGTAGCAAACGATCTTCTTAAACCATGAGGAGTTATTAATTTTCCAAAATGTTTTTTTGAAATTCTTTTTACTATTTGATTAATTTGTTTAATTGTAATTAGTTTATTTGATAAAGATACTGCTATTCGATTGGGTTTTCAATTCTTTAATAACTCTTGTAGATAAAGCGTTAAAAATATTACTCTAATTTTATTACCTTTACCTTTTATTTTAATTTTGTTATTTTCATATATTTTATTTTTATTAAAATCCAGCAATTCACTTACACGCATACCAGTGAAAAACAGAAATGAAAATATTAATCAATTTCTCTTATCTAATTTTGTTTTTAGTTCAATAGTATCTTTAACAAAATTAAATTCTTCTAATGTTATTATTGAACGATTTGATTGTTGAATTTTTGGTAATCTAATATCTCGACATTGATTTAACAATTTTCATCTTTTTTCAAATTTAAAAATAGATAAAATTGCTGAATAGACTAAATGAACACTATTTGGTTGATGGTGCTTTGCAAAATTATTAATAAATTTGGTAAATAAAGTTTTATTAGGATTTTTACCATCTAAATAGTTTTTTCAATTTTCATATTGAGATAAATAAATAGTAATTGTGCTTTTTGATAAATTTTTGTTTTTTAAATAATTTGAATATTTCATATACCTCCTTGTGTGTATTTAAAGATAAATACACAATTTTAAATATATTTAATATCTCAATATAAAATGAATTATGAAATCAAAAAAACTTTTTGCAACAAAAAAATTAGTTGGAAAAATCTTAGTTTCCAACTAAAACTTACTTTTAATATTTGAAATAAAACATTAAAAACTATGTTAATAAAATTTCTATTTAACTTATTAAAAAATTGCTTTTTTAATATCCATTTAATTTTTTTTGAAATTCTAAAACTAATTTAGATAAAACACTTTTTTCAATTGGAGCAACACCTTTAACATAAATAGTTTCTGGATCGTTATTTGCAACTTGGTAAATATTCTTAGCTATTTCATCATCATTAAAATAATTATCTAATATAAATTCATATGCTCCTTTTGCTGCTGGTGTATAGTTAACATAATCAAAGATTCTAATTATTCCAGGAGTTCTATAAATATTTTCTTGTTCATTCATTTTAGTTAATTCTTCTTTATCTTTAAACATACCATTAAATAAAGTATCATTAAAATTTGTTAATAATTTAAACCTATCTTCTTTATTTATGGATGAAGAAACCACAAAACAATCTAACACTCTAATTGTATATTTAGTTCTTACTATTCTTATTCTGTCTCCATCAGTTATTTCTTGAAAATTATCATTTCCATAATAAGCATCCAAAGCATCTCCATTATAAATCATTGCAACATTAATTTTTGACTCTGGATTAATCAAATTATTTAAGATAATATCAGAATCATTGTCAAATAAATTTTTAGAAGTATTTGACATAGATTTACCAGTTCCTAATAAAACCATATTAGCAAAATTATTAATTCAATCCATATAATTATCATTTGTTATTTTAGTATCTCATTCTTCTGGATTATTTTTGGTTGAACCTAAAACGGTATTTTCTCTTTCATTTTTAGTTCATTGAATTTTTGCTGATTCTAATTGATTGTCTAATTTATCAAGTGCTTCAACAAGTGATGGATGCTTATCACTAAATTCAAAAGGATTAATTCCTAAATTAACTTTATTCATTAATTTTTTTGTATCAAAAGCTAAAACTTTGTCATTTATAAAATAGGGAACAACAAAATCAGAAAATTTAAAATTACGTTTTTTATCATAATCAGGATATAAATCATGTAATTCTAATTGTAATTTATATAATTC
>CAYURK010000038.1:0-5095 GCA_964447225.1 uncultured Metamycoplasma sp. | reverse complement strand
AATGAATTTTATCAATCATAAAATCTGATTTTAAAATAGATTCAAAATCATCATCAAAATTGTTGAAAGGGTTAACATTTTCATCAAATATATAAACATTAGATCCTAACAAAGCAAATCCATATGCTAATTCAAGAGCTTGAACATTTGAACCATATATAGCAATATCTTTGTAAAACTGGTCTATTTTTGATATTTCATCTAAGTTAAAATACATATCTCTTTTTAAATTAGGAAAATTATGTTCTCCAAAATATGAACCAGTGGCAAAAACAAGTTTTTTAAATCCGTATATTTTCTCATTAATAGTTAATTCATATTCATCGATATGTGAAACATTTCCTTTAATAAATTTGAAATTTGAATTATTCACTAGTGAAAATATTAATTCTTTGTTTTGCTCTTCATTAATAAATTTTAATCTTTTAGGGAAAGAACTTATTAAACTAACAGGATCTTGATTTTTTTGTTTCATTCTACTAATTAATTTTGTGAAATTTCTTAAATCAAGAGAAGTTTTAATACCTAAATCTGATTTATCAACAATTAATACTTTCATTTCTTTTTTTATTAGTTGTTTTGCAAGAATAATTCCTGTCTGTCCCCCACCAATAATAGCAATATCAAATTTTTCTAATATGGGTGATTTTTCAGGCTTTTTATCAAAATATTTTTTTCTAAAATTCATCAAATCTTCCTTAGTTAATTTACCATGTAAATTATTATAACAAAAGATTATATAATAAATGAATGTATCGATTCTTTGTGCAAAATAAAATATCTAATTCTTTTGAACTATCAAAAGATACATTAAATCACATTAAAGCAATTAGATTAGAAAAAAATGAAAAATTTTATTGTATTTATAATGAAGAAATATATATTTGTCATTTAGAAAATAATCAAGCAATTATAGAAGAAAAAACAAATATAAATAATGAATATGAAGGAGATGTGGTTTTGTTTGCTTCGATAATAAAAATTAAAAGATTTGAATGACTTATTCAAAAAGCAACAGAACTTGGAGTTAAAAAAATATATCCTATTATTTCTGATAATGTAAATAAAAAATATGTTGAACAATTTAAAAATAAAATTATAAGATTTAAAGAGATTTCAAAAAATTCTTCTGAACAGTCATTTAGAAATTTGCTTGTACAAATAAATGAGCCAATTACTTTTGATGAAGCAATAAATTTTAATATTAAAAATAAATATATGGCCCACGAGAAGAGTAATTCAAACAACAAAAATGATTTAAATTTTCTTTTTGAAACAGATGTTGCTTTTTATGTTGGTCCTGAAGGAGGATTCACAGAACAAGAAATTGAAAAAGCAATTCAAAAAAATGTAAAAATAATTTCTTTAGGAAAAAAAATATTAAGAGCTGAAACAGCCTCAATATTTCTCTTGTCTAGAATCAAAAACTAACTATTGATTTATAAAATGTACATCTACACTATTTCCATCTATATCACATACATAATATACATTACCTTTATAATCAAGAGCATAAGGTTTTAATTTTTTTCACAAATTGTTTTCATGGAACTTTAAAATTAAGTTGTACTCTTTATCTAAAATTAACTGATTAAATGGAATTTTTGAAGGAATTGGATGAATTCTTAATAATTCAAAATTTGACTGAGCATGAACAAATTTCAAGTATTTTTGATGATTATATAAAACCATAGAAAATGAAATTGTTCTTTCTCTATTAGTTTCACTAAAATTAGAAATAAATCTTGTCATTGCCTTTTTTAAATTTATTGATGTTAATAAAATTTCAACATCATTTTTTGTAGATGAAGATTTAAAAAAAACTCTAGCATATGCTGATATATTAGACTCATTATTGTTATATACTCTTTCATTAGAGTAAATAAAAATTTCCTTAAAAAATGATAAATTTGATAGTGATTGTTTTAAAAATTCTTCAAATTTATCTAAACAAGCAAGAGGAAAGTGATACAAATTGATTACTAATGAAGAATATGATTCATAATTACCATTAAAAGACTCTTCTTTATTTGGTTTAAATTCATTTGCTATGTCAGTTAAATTTTTAGATGAATATTCATCAAATTCTTTTTCATCATGTCTTATAATTTGTCATTTTCCATTTTGGTTTTCTACTATAAAACCTTTACCATCAATTGAGAATTTTTGTTTTCCTGCTCTTTCTTTAATGGTTAATTTTGAAGCAATAAATGAGTCTATTGATTTAGAATAATCATAATAGTCAATATTTCATCCACCTTCTTCATCTAAATTAAATTTATTTTTAACAATAACTCTTCCTGCAAAATCATTTGCAAAATTTGAATTTCCATAAATTCTATTCCAATTTTCTTCAGCTTGTTTATTTAAAAACATATTTTGCTTTGATTTTACTAGTTCAATTTCACTAATTTTTTTTGCATTGTCTTGTTGATCTTTTTTTAGTAAAGTGATTTGTTGTGTTTGTTCATTTAATTTTCTTGTTAAATCATTAATTAAAGATTCATCAAAAAAATCAATATCTAAATTTTGAATATTATTTATTTTTTTTTGATTTTTTGAAGAACTATTAAATGATGTATTATCTAAATTTGTTCTATATTTTTCTATATTAAATTCTTCTAATGAAGCTGCATTAATTGTTTGAGTTCTAGCAATTTCTTCTTTTAATTCATTAAGTTTTATGTTATTACGTGCAATTTCAGATTTTTGATTTTGTATTTTTTGAAATTCTAACTCACTTTCTAAACGCTCAATTTCTTGTCTTTGTTTTAATTGTTCTTTAAGTAAAGAATCAGATTTTTTATCTCTTAGTATATTTTGTTGTTTTTGAATTTCAAGTTGATGGGTTTGTTCATCTGCTAATTGTTTTTGTAATCTTTCAATTTCCATTCTTTGTTGCTTTAATGTTTCATTATCTAAATTAACATATCCAGTTGTATCATTATATTTAATATTGTTAAATAACTCATATTCATTTTTTTTATTTGGTGTATTTAATGACACATTTATAGTTCTAAAATCAGGAATAAATTTTTCATCATATTCAACTAGATTAACATCTCAATCGCCATGAATATTTTTAGAAACACTAAATGTTTTACCATTAATCTGAAATTCAGAATTAATATCATCTACAACATTTTCTGGAAATTCTTGTTCAGTTTTAACATGAACAATTAAAAATTCATTTTGACCAAATGATATCAATGTTCACCCATATGGAGAATCATAGTTATTAAATTCTGTATAGTGTATTTCTCTTCCAGAGAAATCAGTTCCTTTCGATTTGTTATTACCAATTTGTTTTTCTCAAATTTCATCTTTTATGTCTTTCATAACATAACTTATTGTATCACTTTTAAAGTTATATTGCTAAGTTTTAATTTTAAATGATGTTTAATTTATCCAAAATTATTTTCAGTAAATTATCAAATTTTACTTGAACTTTTTCTTTTGTTTTATCAACTACGTGTATATAAATTTTAAATTTAGGTTCAGTTCCTGATGGTCTTAAAGAAACCCAATTAAATTCATCAAATTCATATGAAATCATATCATTTGGTTCAATTTCTTTTATACCTTTGGAATAATCATAAAATGATGCTCCTTTAAAATTTATTGATCTAAATTTTGTTTGAATATTTTTTAATTGATCAAGAGAATTTAAATCATATGAAAATGATTTTGCTTTCATAAATCCATATTGTTCATAGATTTTCTCTAATTTGTGTCCTAAATTCATGTGATTTTTTTTAGCTAAAGAAGCAATCATAGCAATCATTAAAACTGATTGGATAGCATCTTTATCTAATGATATTTTTTCATTAACTAGAGAACCATATGATTCTTCAAAAGCAAAAAAGAATTTTTCCTTTTTATTATTATTAATTTTTTTTCCAATTCATTTGAATCCTGTTTCAGTAACATATGATTTAATGTTGTTTAATTTGCACATTTTAGCAGGTAAAGAAGTAGAAACAAATGAATATACTAAGTAATAAATATTATTAGAAGTCATTTTTTTATTGTTAATTAGAAAATCAGTAATTAAAATAGCATTTTCATTTCCATTTATTAATTTAAATTCATTATTTTGTTTATATGCAACTCCAACTCGGTCAGAATCAGGATCAGTTATTATTATTAAATCCGCATTAGTTTTTTTAGATAAATTTATTGTGTTTTTAAAAGCGATTTTATATTCAGGATTTGGATTCTCTACATATGAAAAATTAGAATCTTCATGAATTTCATTTGGTTCATAAATGATATCTGCTTTTAAATTTTCAAATACTTTCTTTACATATTGATATCCTGTACCATGTAATGAAGAATAAACTATTTTTATATTTGATAGGTCAACTGATTGTTGATTTAAAGAAAGAACTTCTTTAATGTAACAATCAATATCTTTGTCTAAAATATTATTAATTAATTTATTATTTTTTAATTCAATTTTTTTGTCAATATAACTTATATACTTATCATAATTACCAAAGTATTTTTTTAAATTTTTTATTTCATCGGGTAACATTTGATATCCAAAATTGTTGTAAATTTTTATTCCATTATATTCTTTTGGATTATGACTAGCTGTTATATTAATTCCACCAACTGCTTTTTTTTGTTTAATTAAGAAACTAATAAATGGTGTTGCAACCATTTCGTTGTTAAAATATACTTGTATACCATAACTTGTTAAAATGTTAACAGCTAAAATTGCAAACTCTTTTCCTTTAATCCGGTTATCTCTTCCAATAACAACAAATTTATTTTTATTATTTTTAAAATTGTCCAAAATGTATTTTGCATATGCTTCAAATATTTGAGCAGCATGGGCTTCATTAAGTTTGTCAGGTGTATTTCCTACAACTCCTCTAATTCCTGCTGTTCCAAATTCTAGTGGCATTTTATCACGTCCTATTACTAATAATTTTTGTTAATATCAATATTATAAATAAAGTACCGCCTTAAAATAAAATTAAAAAACCTACTTTTCATTAAAGTAGGTCAGTTATTTTAATTATTAATTTTCTTTTTTTAATTTTCTATTTCTTGCAAATAGGTAAATTAATAAGAAGATTCCTAATGT
>CAYURK010000037.1:0-5149 GCA_964447225.1 uncultured Metamycoplasma sp. | reverse complement strand
CAAAACTAAAAGCATTTTTATTTATATTAATCTCGTCAATACTTAATTCTATTTTTTCTAAATTACTATTATTATAAAAACAATTTTCCTCAAATGAAACTGTTTCAGAAATTAGAGAAGAATCATTTTCTTTATTATATGTAAAAGAAGTTAATAAGTTATTATTGCTAAAAGAATTAATTCCAAAATTAATTGAAGATATAAATATTTGGTAGTCATTTTGGTTTAATTTATTTGTTCTAATATTTAATTTTTTAATATTAGTATTGTTAAATGCTTCTTCATTTATATTTGTAACTGAAAAATTAAAAAAAGGTAACCATATTCTTTTAATAATATTAAAGTTTAAATTAAGTTCATCATTAAATAATTTGCAATTTTTAAAAGCAAATGAACCTATTTCTAAAATTGGTAATTCATTATCAAAAGATATATTTTGAACATTTCTAAAAATTTCTTCATTATAAAAATTATTACAAATTTTATAGTTCAAATTATTAGTATTATCTTTTGCTGGAAAGTTAATCAAAATATTTTCTTTTCTTTTTACTATTGTATTTGCACTATAATAGTCAAATAATTCTTCTTTATTTGTTTGTAGAACAAATAGAATATTATTAACAGAAATTAAATTTTTACTATTATTATTGTTATAAATTTTAATTTCATCTATTTTATTTCATATATTATTGGTTTTTTACTATCAACATTAATTATCATTGAAGATGGTAATTCAATAAATTCAAGGTTATTTTCAATATTATCAAAAGCATCATAATCAATAGATAAATAATTATCAAAATCACTATGTGTTAAATATAATTTACCCTCTCATTTGTTTCCTTTCTGAAAATTATTAATAACTTCATTTTTAGATAAATTAATTTTTTGACTATTAGATGAACAACTAATTGCAATTGTAGGAATTGACAATGTTATTGAAAATATTGAACACATAATTAAGTTTTTCTTATATTTTGTTTTTAACACTAGATATATCCTCTCTTAGTAAATTTAATTCATCATAATTTTTAAATCTTAAATAATTTTTTAATTCTCTGTTTATCATTATATTACTAATTTTAAAATTATTAATATTTATGGAAAACTTCTATTTGAGTGTCATGTGTTTTAAAAAACTTAAAACTAAATGAATTTATAACAATTACACATTTTGGTAAACTGGGAATTCTAATAATTATGAGTTGTAATATATTTTGTTTATAAACTAAATCCATTTAATATATAAAATTTGTAAAAACTAAATAAAATTTAGTTTATATTATTAAATACATATACATTTCATTATAATTATTATAAATAATTAAAATGAAGGAGGATATATGACACCACATATTAATGCAAAAAAAGGGGAAATTGCTAAAACTGTTTTAATGCCTGGAGATCCACTTAGAGCAAAGTTTATAGCTGAAAAATATTTGGATAATATTAAATTAGTTAATACCGTTAGAAACATGTTTATGTATACAGGAACATATAAAGGAAAAGAAGTAACAATTGCAGGATCAGGAATGGGTCAACCATCTATTGGAATATATTCTTTTGAATTGTTTAAATTTTATGATGTTGATAGAATTGTTAGAATAGGTTCAGCTGGTTCATACAAAAAAGAATTAGGTTTATATGAGGTATTTTTGGCGACAGAATCTTATTCTGATTCTTCAACATATAGTGAATTAGTTTTAGATGAAAAAACAAATGTTCATTATCCTTCAAGTCAATTAAATCAAGATATTGAAAAATCAGCACACAATTTAGGAATTAAGTTAAACAAAGGAAGAATTCATTCTTCTGATGTATTTTATGGTTCAAGATCATTAGAAAAAACAATTAATGATACGAAATCTGATTGTGTAGAAATGGAATCATATGCTCTTTTTGCTAATGCTAAAAAATTAAATAAACAAGCTGCTACTTTGGTAACTATATCTGACAATCTTGTTACAAAAGAAGAAACTTCAAGTGAAGAAAGAGAAAAAAAATTTCATAAAATGATGGAAATAGCTCTAGGAATTTTATAATGACAATTCTTGATATTATTGAAAAAAAGAAAAACAAGCAAGAACTTTCGCAACAGGAAATAGACTTTGTTGTTAAAGGTTATACAAATAATGAAATTCCAGATTATCAAATGTCTTCGTTATTAATGGCAATATTAATAAATGGAATGAATATTAATGAAACTTCATTTCTAACTTTGTCAATGATTAATAGTGGAAAAATAATTGATTTATCATCAGTAAGAGGAATTAAGGTAGATAAACATTCAACTGGAGGAGTTGGTGATAAAGTTTCAATTGTTTTAGGACCAATTGTTGCTGCTTGTGGAGTAATATTTGCCAAAATGTCAGGTAGAGGATTAGGTCATACTGGTGGAACATTAGATAAACTAGAATCTATTCCAGGTTTTAGTTTTACATATAGTGATAAAGAATTTATTTCACTATTAAAAAAATCTAATATAGCCATTATTGGTCAAACAGATGATTTGGTTCCAGCAGATAAAAAGATTTATGCTTTAAGAGATGTTACTGGAACAGTTAATTCTTTACCATTAATTTCTTCATCAATTATGTCTAAAAAATTAGCAACTGGATCAGATGCTATATTATTGGATGTCAAATGTGGTTCTGGTGCTTTTATGAAAAATATTGATCAAGCAAAAGAATTAGGAAAATGAATGATTTCAATTGGTAAAAAAATGAAAAAAGATATTAGAGTTGAAATCACAAATATGGAACAACCATTAGGGAAAATGATTGGTAACAAAAATGAAATCATTGAAGCAATGGAATCATTAAAAGGTAAAGGTGATCAAAAATTCATGGAATTGATTTATTCATCCTCAGCAACAATTTTAATGCAAGCTAAAATTGCAAAAACAGAAAGTCATGCATACAAAATGATTGATGAAGTTATTAATAGTGGTAAAGCTTTTGATAAATTTTTAGAATTTATATCCAATCAAGGCGGAGATATTAATATTATTCAAAAACATAATTGATGAAAACCAAAATATGTTTTAGAAATTAATGCAAAAAAATCTGGATATTTATATTTAAAAAATGCTGCTACAATCGGTCTAGTTGCAATGAAGTTAGGTGCTGGAAGAAAAACAAAAAATGATATTATTGATAACGAAGCTGGTATTGAATTAGTAAAAGTATCAAATGATAAAGTTGCTAAAGGCGAAACAATTATGAAATTATACTCATCTAAAAAAATTGACCCTTTACTATTAGATGAATTAAATCAATCCATTGAGATTAATAATCATGTTAAAGAAATAAATGTTATTATTGCAAGGATGAAATAATTAATTATGAAAATAGGTTTATTTGGTGGATCATTTAATCCAATACATAAAGGTCATATAAAAATAGCAAAAGAAGCTATAAAGGTTTTGTCTCTAGATAAATTGATTTTTATTCCTTGTCAAAAAAATCCATTTAAAAAGGATCTAAATTATATTGATGGTATTAAAAGAAAAGAAATGATTGAATTAGTATTAGAAGATAAAATGGAAGTATCAACTTTTGAAATAGATCGTAAAGGTTTGAGTTATACCATTGAAACAGTTAAATATTTTTCAAATTTATATAAAAATGATGAATTATTTTTAATTATTGGAAGTGATAATTTAACTAAATTATCTAAGTGAAAAGATATTGAAAGAATATCCAAATTAACAAAAATTACAGTTTTCATGCGCGACAAAAAAATAAATAAAATTAATTTAAAAAAATATGATGGAATGGTGATTAATAACAAAATATATAAAGAATCATCTACAGATTTTTTAAATGGAGATTTTTTTATGGTTGAAGAATCTGTAAGATTTTATATTGGTAAAAATAAACTTTATTTTGATCAAATACTTAAAAATATTTTAGATGAAAAAAGATATTTACATTCATTACATGCTAAAGAATTTGCCATTGAATTAGCAAAATCAAATAATTATGATGTTAAAAAAGCAGCATTTAGTGCTTATGTTCATGATATAGCAAAACATATTGCAAATGATAATAAAGATAATGCAAGAAAAATAATTAAAAAATATGAACCAAAAAATTTAAATATTGAAGATTATAAATTACATCAAGAAGTAGGTTATATTATCCTTAAACATATATTTAACATTGAAGAAGAAATATGTCATGCAGTAAGAATTCACACATCTCTTGACTTAGAATTAAGTGAATTAGATAAAATAGTATTTCTAGCTGATAAATTGTGTCAAGGTAGAAAATATGAAGGTATTCAAAAAATTAGAGAAATTGCATTAAGTAGTATTAATGAAGGATTAAAATTAGTTATTCAAAAAACAATTGAATTTAATAAATTAAAAGGAATTAAATTTACTCAGGAACAAAAAAATATTTATGAAAAATGATCGAAATAAAATTGGATTGATAATAGCTGATGAAAATGAAATTCAACCATTTGAATCATTTCATTTAGTAAAAATATATCAAGATCAATTTAAAGTTAGTCATTATTTATTTAACCAAATAAATGTTTATGTTATTAATTCAAAAATAGGTTTAGTTAATGCAACAATTGCTACTCAATTTTTGATTGATAAATTTAATTTAAAACATATTTGAAATTATGGAGCTGTTGGCGCGACTAATAAATTAAAACAATATGATGTTGTAATACCAAACAAATTTTTCTTTTATGATGTTATAACTCCATGATATAAAAGAGGACAAACTCCAAATGAAAAAGAGTATTATTTAAATTCATTAAATACAAATAACAATATTGAAATTAATATAGGTTCAGGAAATTCTTTTGTAAGTAATGTTAAATATGTAGAAGATATTAAAAAAGATTTAAATATTGATTTATTTGATATGGAATCATGTGCTATGGCTCAAACATGCGATAAAAATAATGTAAGATTCTACTGCATCAAGGGAGTAAGTGATGTAATAGGTAAATCAAATATTGAAAAAGAAAATATTAATCTTGCTATTTCTAAAGCATCGAAATATGCTTTTGATTTTATGATAAAAATATGGAATAAAAATTAATAGTTATTTTCAAATGTGTTTAATATTCATCATAACTAATTTTTATTTAAATTTATTAGAAAAAAACACTTTTTATCCAAAAATAC
>CAYURK010000036.1:0-5199 GCA_964447225.1 uncultured Metamycoplasma sp. | reverse complement strand
AAATAGAATTCATATAAGTATTCATTTATATCACCAATAGTATTATAATATATTTTAATTATAAATTATAGTATGTTAATTTTATAATTAAAATATAATTTTATTATGGAGAACATATTCTATGGACAATAATGCATTCAAAAAGTTTATGAATCAAGATTTCAAAGAATTAGCTAATTGGATTTATACATTAGATCCATATGAATTTACTGCTATAGCAACTTTAATAGGCATTATATTAGCTCCAATTCTTTCAATAAATCAACAAAATTCATTGGGAAATTTTTTTGAACAAATAGGTCAAACTCTACTTACAATAGGGGCTCAAAGTCAAACTGTAAAACATAAAAACAAACAAAATTCATCTATTCAATATAACAATATAGATGATATTGAAAATGAAATTAATAAAATTAAAGACGAATTAATACAACTTAGAAAAGATTCTTTAATGAACGATAATATTTAGATAATTTCTAATAAATCATTTAATTTTTTTTGTTTAACTGTTCTAATAAAAAATGGGCTTAGTAAATCTTTACAACTTTTTAAAATATCATTAATTTCTTTTAATTTTAATTTTTTCATTAAAACATCTACATAAAAAGCATGGATTATATTATAAATTTCGTAGTTATTATTAATAAGATCTGCTTCATTAATATCTTTTAAAAGATAATATAAATAAGACAAATTAGAAAAAGATTTATTAAACTTAACTGATATCAATTCATTTATAGTCTTATCTATAGAATTCAACCAATTTAATATTTTACCTAAGAATAAATCTACTTTATTAAAAGCCTTTATATATTCAATTCTAAATGGTTCTGCATCAACTTCTCTATTTTTTATAATCAAATTGTTTTTGTTTATTTCAAAATCATTTAACCATTTAGTAACTTGCTGTACTCCAAATCCCTTAACATCAACAATATTATTAAAAAATAAATATGCAAATTCAACTATATATTGTTGAGGTAGGTATTTGCTATCAAAAATTGGTAAAATCTCATAATATTTTTGAGCAATTTTACTTGCTATATCCATGAGTTTTTCATCGTATCTAACATTCCAATATCTAAAACTAGACTTTTTCAAAGGTTTTATTGTTTTATTAATACGTGTAAAATAATCCTTTGGAGAAAAATATGGATTATCTTCTTCTGGAATATAAACAACTCTAATTTTATCATTTTTTATTTTATCTAACTTTTCTTGAGGAAGTCTATTTTTTAATGAGTTTACTTTCTTATCATTTAATTCTGGTAATATAGTTAATCCTTTAAGAGCAAAACCTTCTTTTATAGAAGCTACTTCTTCTCCATAAAAATTTTTATATTTTTGATTTAGAAATGATAATAGTGTCCAACAACGTTGTTGTCCATCGACTACTTCAAATATTGATCTATTATTATCTACCTTACGCCTATAAATTAAAATATCAGGTATATTTATATTAAGTAATATAGATTCTATTATAAAAGATGAAGCTAATTTATCATTAATTTCTCTCCTTTGATATGTAGGTTTTAAAATATATGCATTTTTCTTTAAAGAATCAATTAAACTATCAATAGTGATTCCATCTCTAGCTAATTGAAAATTATATTTTGGTAAATCATTAAAACTATAAATTTTATTTTTTTTATTTTCAACAATTTCTGCATTAGAATATTTATATAAATCTATTCCATATTGATTTTTAATATATTCTATAACAGCTTCATATCTGGTTATTAAATTTATGCGATAAAACGAAAATAATGGTGTTTGTTTTTCCCGTTCTCCAAAATAAGTAATATAGTTTTCCCAATCAAAATCATTTAAATTAATCAAATTATTTTTTCTTAATTTAAAAAGTATCCAATAAGTCACACTAAAAAATTCTTGATTTTGTAATTCTTTATACTCATCTAAAAAACCTCTACTTTTTACCTGATTTAGAAAATCCACGTTAAATATAAAATCATTAAGAATATTTTCTTTATTTAATTCACTTGTACAATCTTTATAAAACATATCAATTCTTTTTGCGTATGATTGTTGTTTACAAAAAGCTTGTAAAGGCGCATATGAACTAGTTATTACTAGACGTGCATACATTAAAGTTTTTTCATAAAAAGTATTACACTTCCTTTGAGGCGCTAAATATATATTTTGTAATTTTTCCAAAAAAAATTGGTCTTTTAATTTTATTTCTATTTGTTGTGTTACCCAATCGTCTTGATAATCAGCTTTTTGAATTTCTTCGTTTTTTAATTTAATGCCAGAATTATATCTAATATAAAGTTGTTTTGCTATGGCATTAATCTCTTCTATACTTAATTTTTTATCTGAATTAGTATATGAATATTTCAATATTTGTATACCTCTATTTAAAAAGTATTCACGAGCTTCTTTATCCAAGTTAGAAAAAGTATTTTTTTCTAAAAATGCTGCTTTTTCAATACCATTTTTACATAATTTTAATTCATCATTTAAAAATCTTTTTATAGTCATAAAACGATTCAAACCATCAACTAATAAAAAACGAACCGGGTTAGAAGATATTTCAAAAACAATTATTAATGGTAATTCGCACTCCATATAAATACTTTCTATAAAGTTAGTTTGTTTTATAGTTGACCATGTCACTTGATTATTAAAAGAACGTAAAACTACTTTTTCTCCAAAAATATCATTATTAAAACTTGAACAGCTCTCTACAAAATAATCTGATGTTAATCTCTCATTCATTAAAGCTCTTATATCTATTTCTTTATTCATAAATTCACTTCCTTGTCTTTTAATCAAAAATACATTATTATATTGAGCTCAGGAGGTGTACCGCTTTTATGCAGTTGACATTTAAAATCGACTTAGGGAATGCTCTTAAAACTACTAGAAAACTGAAAAACTTAACTCAAGAAAAAGTTGCTGAATATGCTCAAATAGACGAAAAACATTATGGCAGAATAGAAAGAAATATTTGTTATCCAAAATTAGATACTTTATTATCAATATGCTCTGCTCTACAAATTAATCCAGTAGACTTATTTAAAGAATTCTTAAAATGCACAAAAAAATAAAAAGGTTTTCCCTTTTTATTTGTCTATTGATCAATATTAAAGAAATCTTCCCAAGGATCTTTTCTTTTTAAACGTATAAGAGCTTTTTCCATTGTAATTTCATTCGGTTTAACACTATCTAATTCACTCCACTTAATTGGCATCGAAACTGTAGCTTTTTTTCTTATACGTAATGAATAAGGAGCAACACTCGTTGAAGATTTAGTATTACGAACCCAGTCTATAAATATTTTCCCTTTGCGTTTTTCTTTTCTCATATTACTTGTATACTTTTCTGGCCATTTTTCTTCCATTAAAAGAGCTATATTTTTTGCAATTGTAGAAAATTTTTCCCAATTCATTTTAGATTTAAATGGTATTAAAACATGATAACCTTTCCCTCCGCTGGTTTTTAAAAATGAAACTAAATTTAATTCATCTAAAATACTTTTTAGATCTTTAACACCTTGTCTAATTTTTTTTAAGTCTAAATTTTTATCTGGATCTAAATCGAAAACCATAATATCAGGTTTATTAATACTTTTAGCACGGCTTGCCCACATATGAAATTCATAGCCGTTCATTTGTACTTCATTTATAATTCCAAATTTATCTTTTATAAAATAATAATCTTCTTTCTTATTATTATCATTAGATATTATTTTTTTTCCAAGCCCTTTATTATTACCTTCAAAATGTTTTTTAAAAAAACATTCTCCATTTTTACCATTAGGACATCTAATTGTACTAATCAATCTTCCTTCTAAATATGGAAACATTCTTTCTAAAACTTTTTCATAATAATTAAAAATATCTTGTTTTGTGATTTTAGGACGATCAATTATAACTTTATCAGGATTAGTTATTTCTAATTTATAGTTAATATTTTTAGTTGAATTACTTTTTTTATCCTGAGTAATTTCCTCCATAGTACGAAGTGTTTTTATACTAGTATTTAATTTTGAAATATCATTAAAACCTTTTTCTTTATCTTTTTCCTTAATAAGCAGCCAATTATCAGATTTAAAATGTATCAAAGTCCATTTCCCAATCAATCTTTTCCCATGGAGTATAAATTTCAAAGGCCCTTTATTAAAGTCAGAATAATTTTCATCTAATTCATAATATCCTTCATCCCACAGCATAACGGTACCTCCACCATATTCTCCTTTAGGAATAGTCCCTTCAAACTTTCGATAGCTAAAAGGATGATCTTCCACTTTTATTGCAAGGCGTTTATCACGAATATTATACGATGGGCCTTTAGGTACTGCCCAACTTTTTAAAACACCATTCCATTCTAACCTAAAATCATAATGATCCTTTCTTGCTAAATGGTGCTGAACAGCAAAATGCAACTTCTTTTGACTTTTTACTTTTAAACCTTTAGGCTCCTTTGTCTTAGTAAAATCTCTCTTTTCATTATATTTATTTAAATTATCTTTCATTTGCAAAACCTCTAGTATTATTTTGCAAATATATATACCTTTTATACTTTTTTAGCCAATCTTATAACATTATTAGAAATTAAAGAACTATATTTATTTAGAACTCTATTAAATTCATCAAGAAAAATCATACTTAAATTAGGAATTAAAGAATTCAAATCGTAAATTTCTTTTTCCATTACATCTTAATAGTTCTTTTTTTAAATAATTATAAAAAAGAGTTTCAACATTTTGTGTTATAGTTAATTCAGTTAAACCAAAGAAAGGGGTTTAGATTATGAAGAAAAATACTACAGAACTTGGTAAAACAATAAGCGAAGCAAGAGTAAAACTAGGTATTTCACAAAGAGAATTAGCAAGACAAGCCAATATGGACTGTGCCGAAGTTTCTCGTATCGAGTCAGGGAAAAGATTAAAACCTAATGTTTTATATTTAAAAGGAATTGCCGAAACTTTAAATTTAAGTATGGTCGAGTTAATGAAACTTGCAGGTTATGATGATATAGATATAAATTTTGGTAGAGATTTTACTAATAAAAGATCTACTGCTGATTATCAAAAACAAATAAAAAGTTATGAACAATTTTATTTTGATATTTTAGAAGAATTAGAGAGTAGAAGAAAAACAGATTTTGCAATTAAAGGGAGTATTGCTGATTTAATTGATAAAATAGAATTAGCAAGTATTGAAAAGAAAGAAA
>CAYURK010000035.1:0-5274 GCA_964447225.1 uncultured Metamycoplasma sp. | reverse complement strand
ATACCTGCAACTAACTTAAACAATGAATCAAATTTTCATTTTCTAGTTGTTATTTCTTGATTAGAAATAACAACTTGACGCTTGTCACTCGCACTATATTTATTCTCTATATCTAGTGTTGTTGTTTCTGTCGACATAAGATTCTCCTTATATTTTTTAAATTATAATACAAAAATAGTTCCTTTAAATTCTATTATGAAGTAGAAGGAACTATATTATTTAATGAAACTTCAACATATTGAATTGAACCATTTTTTGTTCAATAATTACTTACATCATTTACAGATGAAAGATACATTCTTATGTATAAAGTAGAATTTTCAAGATAAGTAGATACTATTGTATATTCAATATTTGATATACCCAATGGAGGTGTAATTAATAATTTTGACTTTAACTCTGAATAATTATAAATGCTATTATAAACATCATTTGCTGATGAATTAGAACTAATCGAAACAAATGGTTTTATTGCAGTTATATCATTATTTTGACCTAATAAATTATTAATTTGAACTTCTAAATCTGCATATGCTTTTGATTTAAATCCTGATGAAATCGTTGTAGAATATTGCTTTATAGCTGGTAAATCAGAATGAGTTACTTCTACAGTTACATCTGCAATTGTTTTATACTCATCTTTAAACGAAACATTCGTAACATTATAAATCAAACCATTTTGTGGATTTTCTTTTGGTTGAATGTATTTAAAATTTGATTTTTGTTCTAATTGATTTCAAGTCAATAATTCATTATCTTTTTGCAAAACTTTCATCATTAATTCAGGAGCACTATCAATAATAGAACTTGTTACTGCAAACAGATTAGATCATGTCACTATATATGTATATGATGAACCTAATTCTATCTTAGTAACAATTGCCTGATAATTTGAATTAGGTACTCTTACTATTTTGTTACCATATGATTGTTCTACATAAAACTGGGCTATACTTGGATCAAAAATCAATTTTTCAATTTGTTTTTGAATTTTCTGATCATCTGATAACCCTTTTGATTCTTCATCAGATAAAGATGGTAAATATGTTAAATGACCTTGATCATGTTGATTTTTCAAAAAAGTGTATAAACTTGATGATGTATCAAAAGTTCCATCACTATTAATTTTGTAAGCTTCTTCTGCATCTAAAATTAATTTTGTTCCATCTTGTTCAATTGGTACAGATAGTAAAATTGGTTTATTTCCTAATGAATACTTAAATTCATTAACATTTGCTTTAAAATTATTAGTTTTTGAATCTTTAACAAATATAGAATTTGAATCAGATGATTGAATATCTAAATCTTGAGAACTTTTAATTTCATCTATTGTTTTTTTGTTAGAAATAAATCTATTAATTTGAGTCAAAAATAAATTATTAATTTCTTCAGCATTATTAGTAATAAAGTTTTGCATTGACTGTTCATCTGTGGCAAATGCATTAGAAGGAATAGAAATATTAGAAATATATTCTTTTGTAGCTCCTTCAAAGCTTTTTAAAATGTAAACATTGAAATTATATTGTCCATTTACTTCTACTAGATTAGAAGTAACTTTTCTAATAGTATAAACTACATTGTCACTAGATTTTCAAAAACCATTTTCAAAAAATAAACCATCTTTTTCAAAACTAAATACTTTTTGTACATGTTCTTCATTTGAAGCTATTCCATATAAAAAATAGTTAACACTATAATTTGAAGGATTAAATGAAGGTTCAATCTCAGAGTCTGATAAAAATTCATTAAATGGAATAGGAATAAAATTTTTAGAATTATTAAACACTTTATTTTTGTTATTTTGATCAACAACGATAATAGGAGTTGCAATAGCCAAAGTAACTACAGCAATTGCTGTAGGAACAGATCATGCTAAAATAAGTTTACTCTTTTTAGATAAGTGCATTCTTTGTCCTTTCTTGTGTCCTTTCATGAAAATCAATCAAAACAATTTTAAATTACAAAAATAAACTAGAATTTTACCAAATGATTTTATTAATCATTAGATAATTTTACTTTTTTTTTTTTTTTTTTCAAAAAAAATTTTTTTTTTTTTTTTTTTTTTATTTTTTAAAAATCTTTATTTTATTTTTATTTTTTTTTTTTTTTTTCACAAAAATTATTCTCACTTTGTTTATGATAATGATTGAACAATTTTTTTATTTTTTAATTTTCTTTTTGGTTCTTTTTCCTCAATTTTTATTTCTCCATATTTGATAAAAGGAGAAGTTAATTTAATGATTTTTCTTCGAGAAATTCCGTAAAAAGGAACTATCTCATAGTTTTGTAAATATTTATAATTGCTCAATAAATATAGTTTTCGATCCTCATCTTGTGTTCTTTGTAGTGCTAAATATAACAACTGTAATACATGACCATTCATATATTCATTACGAGAAATCATTTTATTTAGTGTATTAGAAAGCAAATTGATTCTTTCTTTATCCATTTGTTCTGGTAATCATGGTTTTCTTCTAACAATACCTGAATATACATTTTCATATCAAATTTTTGTTGAAAATAAAATCATTTGCATATACATGAAAATATCTTGATAAAGTATTTTATTGTCATCTAATCTAATGTTTTTAACATTAGATGTTTTTCAAATTTTTCCTAAAAAAATTGGTTTTGTACATATAGCTTCATTTTGTGATATTTCACCCGAAGGAATAGGTGAAATAATTAATCTTGATTTAGAAACTGAATATAATTTTCCTTTTGTGTCAATACTTTTCTTTGGAATATATAGTCAATCTTTTACATCTGACATGTATAGGTCATAACCCAAAGGCAATAAATTAACTAAGAAATAATTTATTCATCCATCTTTTAATGTATCACCTGATTTAACAATAGTAACATAATCAGACTTAATTATATTGTTGTATATTAAAAAGTTAAATGTTAGAGGTAATCCTGTGTATTGAGCAAATGAAAAAACAAAAAAATTGGTTAATTCCTCTTTTTTAATAAAATCATTTATTTTTTTTGTAAATTGACTTTGAGCATTATCATTTAGAATTAAAACTTCATAAAATAAGTTACTAATTTTTTGATCAATAATTGAGTATAAAGATTCTTTTGTTTCATCAAAATTATTATTACAATATAAAACGATTGATATTTTTTTAAAATTTGATTTCATATATAAGTTAAATTCCTTTATCTTTTTTTAATTTCAAATATAATGCCTAACACACAATTTTACTAAATTTTTACAAAAACATAAATAATATTTAAATTTAAAAAGTATGTTTTTTATATCTATGTTAATTTAAAATTTGAAATTTTAATATTACATATTAAATTTTAATGCTTTTGGTACTATAATTTAGAAATTAATGAAAAGTTCAAAAGAAATTAGACAGGCTTGAATAGACTATTTTGTATCTAAGGGACATCTTTTTGTTGAATCAAAATCTCTTATTCCAAAAAATGATCCATCATTACTTTGAATAAATTCTGGCGTAGCCACTTTAAAAGATTATTTTTCAGGTAAAAAAAAGCCACCATGCAATAAAATAACAAATTCGCAAAAATCAATTAGAACAAATGATATTGAAAATGTGGGAGTAACTGCAAGACATCATACTTTTTTTGAAATGTTAGGAAATTTTTCAATTGGAGATTATTTTAAAAAAGAAGCAATTGAATTTGCTGATGAAGTAGTAACAAAGGTTTTTGGTTTAGAAAAAGAAAAAATATACATTACTTATTTTAAAGATGATTTAGAAGTTAGAGATAAATGAATTTCTTTAGGATATAGCGATTCTCATTTAATTCCAGGTTCTAGGGAACTAAATTTTTGAGATGTAGGATCTGGACCCTGTGGTCCCAACACTGAGATATTTTATGATAGAGGACCTAAATATCATGAAAAAGGACCAGAATTAATTGCAAATGATATTGAAAATGATCGTTTTATAGAGATATGAAATATTGTTTTTTCACAATATAACAATCTAGGTAACAATGAATATGTTGAATTGGCTCAAAAAAATATTGATACAGGAGCAGGATTAGAAAGAATAGTTTCAATATTACAAGATGGACCAACAAATTTTGATACTGATTTATTTTTACCTATTATTCATGAAATAGAAAAAATGTCAAAATATAAATATGATATTCAAAATTACTTTAAAAAAGACAAAAAACAAGAAATAATTAACAAATACTTTAAAGTAATTGCAGATCATATGAGAGCAATTACTAATGCTATTAGTGATGGAGAAAAACCTTCTAATACTCAAAGAGGTTATATTATTAGAAGATTGATAAGACGTGCTTATTATGCTGGAAAAAAATTAGATATAAAAGATAAGTCATTTTTACATAAATTAGTTTCAACTGTTGTAAACTCATTAATTTTTAAAGTTGATATTGATAGAGTTGTAAAAACTATAAAAAATGAAGAGGAATCTTTTGCCAAAACAATTGAACAAGGGAAAAAAATATTGGAAGATGAAATGAAAAAATCTAAAAACAAAGAATTTGATGTTGATGTTGCATTTAGATTATATGAAACTTTTGGCTTTCCAATCGAAATGACTAATGATATATTGAATGAAAATGAATACAAATTAGATTTTAAAAAATTATCAGAATTGAAAGAAAAACATTCTTTAAAATCGAAATCTAATAATGATGTTGTTACATTTGATAAACAAATTAATTCTTTGATAAATATTAAAGAACACATTAGTGAATTTATTGGATATGAAAATTTAAAACTTGAAAATGGAAAAATTCTGTATTTATTAGATGATCAAAAAATTATTGATAATTCAAATGAAAATGATATTTCATATTTAATACTTGAAAAAACTCCTTTATATGCCACAAGTGGTGGTCAATTACATGATCAAGGATGAATGATTCAAGGTAATAATCAAATTGAAATATTAGATATTTTTAAGGACAAAAATAATAATAATGTTCATGTTGTTAAAGGAAAAATTGATACCAATAAATCAATTGATGTATATGTTAATGAAGATATAAGAAAAGGATTAATGAGAAATCATTCAGCAACTCATTTAACTTTTGCTGCATTAAGAAATATTTATGGCAAAGAAATAGAACAATTAGGATCAGATAATAACCAAGATAGACTGACTTTTGATTTTCCTTTAGATCACAAACCTACTAATGAAGAAATTAAAAAAATTGAAAATTATGTTAAAGATATAATAAAAAAAGACATAAAAAGGAATTATATAGAGACCACTATTGATGAAGCTAGAAAAATGGGTGCAATTATGACAATTG
>CAYURK010000034.1:0-6265 GCA_964447225.1 uncultured Metamycoplasma sp. | reverse complement strand
CAAAAAAAGATTATATTGTTTCTAAAGATCTATATTCTGAATTGAAAAAAAGTGGTAATATTCCTGAAACTAAGCCACTGAATATAATTGAAAATTTTGTTGATGATGTAAAATTACAATTAGATAATGATTTAAATGATATTGAAAATAAATCAAAAAACATATTTGGTAGTTTGTTTTCAAGAAAAAAAGAATAGAAGAAAAGGACAATTATGGACATAAATAAGTTAATGCAACAAGCAAATAAAATGAAAGCTGAAATTGAACAAAAAGAAAAACAATTTAATGATAAAGTTTTCATTTATGAAAAACAAGGAATTAAGTTAGTTATGAATGGAAAAATGCAAACTCAAGCACTGGATATAAATAATGCTTTAATTGATCCTGATGATAAAGAAACATTACAAGATATGATTGTTATTACAATTAATGAAGCAACAAAAGATATTCAAGAACAAAAAAGTAAAATTGGAGATTCAGTTACAAAAGGATTATTTTAATGTTTCCGAAAGAATTTGATGAACTAATAGACACGTTGAAAGAATTTCCTAATATAACAACTAAACAAGCAAAAAAAATTATTGACTACATGATTCAAAATAAAAATAATATTGATAATAAATTTATTAAATTTAAAAATCTTTTTAATTCAATAAAAACATGTTCAATATGTGGTTTTTATTCTTCAGAAAACATTTGTAATATTTGTTCATCTAATTTTAGAGAAAAAAAATTAATGTTAATAGAAAATATATCCCAAATTGAAAAGTATGAACAGTGAGAATTGTATAGAGGCAAATATTTAAAAGTTCCTCAATTATTTACAAAAAAATTTGAACGCATTGAAAAAAATTTTAATTTTAATTTTTTATTAGAATATATTAATAATTTTGATGAAATAATTATTTCTCTAAGTCCTACACCTGAAGGAATATTAAGTTCCAATTATATAGTGGACATTATTAGGAAGGAAAAACCTAAAATAAAAATATCAAAATTAGCAATAGGTATACCTATTGGTTCATCAATTGATTATATAGACCAATTTACAATATCACATGCTTTAAAAAATAGAGAGGATATCAAATAATAATGTTTATTACTTTTGAAGGGATTGATGCTTGTGGAAAGTCAACATGTATCAAAAAAATAAAAGACTATATTGAAAAAAATCTTAATATTAATGATTTTGTTTTTACAAGAGAACCTGGTGGTTTTAACATAAAAGAATGCGAAGAAATAAGAAAAATATTATTAGATAAAACAAATGATATTGATCCAATGTCTGAAATGCTTTTATTTTTAACTTCAAGAATTATCCATGTAAATAAATTAATTAAACCATCTATTAATAATAGAAAAATAGTTATTTCTGATCGTTTTTTTGATTCATCAATTGCATACCAAGGTAGTGGTAGAGAAATAGGTGTAGAAAAAGTTGAAAATTTAAATTTAGAAACTCTTAATGGTTTTAAACCTGATTTTACTTTTTATTTAAAAATAGATTTAGAAACATCCATTAAACGTTCTAAATATAGTCAAAGAAATTTAGATAGATTAGAACAAGAAAAAGAAGATTTTTTTAAAAAAGTTATAGAAGGATATGAATATATAGTTAAAAAAAATAATGAACGATTTATTGTTATAGATGCAACTAAAGATATAGATGATGTTTTCGAACAAGTTTTGGAAAATTTTAAAAAAATAATTCAAAAATTTTATTCTATTTAATTAAATATTTAATTTTTTTAAAATTAAAGTGCTAAAATTATTTCACTTGTTTTTTAATTATGTTTAAATATTTTTCTAAAAAATCTACATCACTAATATTAGTTGCTACTTTGTTTTTAATAGTAGAAGCTTTTGTTGGTATTTGTGAAACAGATTTTGTTAGAGCATTAATGTATAGAGCTGCTTTTCCAGATGATATGCCTTTTAGTCAAGCTCAACAAATGATAAATGATTCAAATATTATTGCTCTTTATTATACAGGTGTTGGTGCTTTATCAGGAATTGTTGTAGGTGTTGTTATATTTGGAGCTATTTGTGGTGCAGTAGGTGTTTGATTAGCATCAAAAATGGTTGCAATTTATACAGCAGATATGAGATACAAGGCATATAAGCAAATTCAACAATTTTCATTTGAAGATGTTGATAAGTTCTCTCCTTCTTCATTAGTTACAAGACTAACCACTGATGTTGAGTTAACTAATACTTCAATTTCTTTCGCATCTAAATTTGTCGCTTCAGGTATTTTTTCAATTGTGTTTGGTATTGTTAAATCTTGTATAAATTATTCAAGTTGGGCATGATTGTATGGAGTTGCCATTCCTTTAATTGTTGTTTTAACAGGTTTGATAATGATTATAGCAATCCCAAGTATGAAAAAAGGTCAAATTGATACTGATGGTATTAATAAACAAGTTAGAGAATCTATTTTAGGTATAAGAGTTGTTAAAGCATATAATCTTGAAGAATCTCAAAAATCTAAATTTGAAATTCCTAATGAAAATTTAACTAAATCATGAACAAAAGCATATGGATGAATAGGTGCCATGATGCCAATGATTCAGTGTATTGTTTCAGGACTAGTTGTGTTTATTTATTACATTGCTTATGCAAAAAATGACAATATTAACGGTGCAACTCAAATTATTGGTTTTCTAGGTATTTTAATGCAAGTTTTATTTGGTTTTATTATTGTTATGGTTTCTATGGCTCAAATTTCAAGATCAATACCATGTGTTAAAAGAATTAATGAAATTACTTCATATGAGCCATCATTAAAATTCAATAATGATTCAACTGCAAAAATTGAAAGAGGAATGATTGAATTTAAAAATGTTTCTCATTCATTTTTAGGTGATGATGCTCATGCTATTTTAAGAAATATTAATTTCACTATTAAACCAAAAGAAAGAATTGGTATTATTGGTGGTACAGGTAGTGGTAAATCTACTCTTGTAAATTTGATAGGTCGTTTATTTGATCCTTCTAGAGGAGAAATTTTGATTGATGGAATTAATACAAAAGACTTTTCATTTAATGAAATTAATTCAAAAGTAGCAATAGCAATGCAATCAGCTACTTTATTTTCAGGAACAATTAAATCAAATATTGCATTTGGTTTACCTGATAATTTACCTGAAGATGAATTAATTAAAGAAATTGAAAAAGCATCAAAAGCATCAGAAGCATGAGAGTTTATAACAAAAAAAGAATCAGGGTTAGATTCAATTGTTGAACAGAGAGGTAAAAATTTTTCTGGAGGTCAAAAACAAAGAATTTCTATTGCTAGAACAATAGCTAAAAAATCAAAAATAGTTATTTTTGATGATTCAACATCAGCACTTGATACTGTTACAGAAAGAAAAGTTCAACAGAATATTAGAGAGTACAATGATGCTACAACAATTATTGTTGCTCAAAGAATTTCTTCAGTTGAAGAATTAGATAAAATTATGGTTATAGATAATGGAAAAATTTCAGGTTTTGATACTCATTGAAATTTACTTGCCAATAATGATATTTATCGTTCTATTGCTGCTTCTCAAATTGGGGTTGAAGAATTAAATTTAATGCTTAAAGAAAGGGGGTTGAGACAAATTGAAAAATAAAGGTAACAAAGAAAAAATTTCTTTGAAACAAAGATATTTAGTTCCACTTAAATTTATATGGGAATATCTAAAACCATATAAAAATCAATTCACATTTGTTTTGTTTGCTTCCATATTTACAGCTCTATTTCAAGTTGGAGTAACAATAGCTGAATTTTACTTTTTTGATCATATTTCAAGTACATTTAAATCAGAAGTTGGAAAAACATTTTCTTCAAATATGATTTCAATTATATATTTATGCTATTTATTAGTGGGTGTTTTTGTTGGATCTATTTTATATATAATTCAAACATTTATTATGGCTGAAATTGCTCAATTAACAGGTAAAAGAATAAGAAAAGATCTTTATTTTAAGTTGTTAGATTTAAAACTTCAATATTTTGATTCAAATCCTTCTGGAGATATTATGTCTAGGATGACTAATGATATCAATAACATAACTTTATCATTAACTCAAAATGTTACTCAATTTTTGGTAAGTGTTTCTCAAATGATATTGTTTTTAATTGCAATATTCTTGTATTCACCAATTATGGGTGCTGTAGCTCTTGTTTTTGTTCCAGTACAATTAATTGTTGTATTTATATTATTTAAAAAAGCTCAACCGAATTTTTACAAAAAACAAGTTGCAATTGGTGATATAAATGGATTTATTGAGGAAACTATTTCAGGTCAAAAAGTTATAAATAGTTTTAATAAACAAAAATTGATTGTTAATCAATTTGAAGTAAAAAATAATAATATTAAAGGTATTTCATATAAAGCTGATCTTTTATCTTCATTGTCAAATCCATGAAATACAATGATGGCCAATTTATTAGTAGCTTTATCATTTATTATTGCAATGGTTCTAACTGTAAATAATATTAATTTTGGTGGTATTTCAGGTTCAACTTTACCAAGCAATCCTGAAGATCCAAAATCTGTTGAAGCTGCATTGACAACTACAATGTCTCTATTAACAATTATGATGCAATGTTTAAGACAATTTTCTAATCCAATTTATCAAATATTCCAATTATTAAATTTACTTCAAGGTGCTCTTGCTGGAACAAATAGAGTAATGCATGTGAAAGCACAATCTGTTGAAGTTTTACCTGAATTAGAAAAGATTAACGTTAAAGATATTAAAGGTCATGTTCAATTTAAAAATTTAACTTTTTCATATAATGGAAAAACTAATGTGTTAAAAAATATTGATCTTGATATTAAGTCAGGACAAGTTGTAGGTATTGTTGGACCTACAGGAAGTGGAAAAACTACAATTATCAACTTATTAACAAAATTTTATGATGTTACTCAACAAGAAAGCGATATTTTAATTGATAATATTTCTATTAAAAACATTACAAAACATTCGTTAAGAAATGAAGTTTCAATTGTTTTACAAGATACTTTTGTATTTGGTGAATCTATTTATCAAAACATGAGATATGCAAAACCAGATGCTACTGATGAGGAAATTCAAGAAGCAGCAAAAAAAGCAAATGTTCATTCATTCATTATGACATTAGAAAAAGGATATGATACTGTTTTAGAAAATAATGCTGATGATATTTCTCAAGGTCAAAGACAATTATTAGCTATTGCAAGAGCATTTTTAAAAAAATCTTCTATTTTAATTCTTGATGAAGCAACTTCATCTGTTGATACAAAAACAGAAAAAGATATTCAATCAGCAATGATTAAATTATCTAAAGGAAAAACAACATTTATGATTGCCCATCGTTTATCTACAATTAAACATGCTGATATTATAATTGTTTTAAAAGATGGTCAAATATTAGAAAAAGGAAACCATGAACAATTATTAAAATTAGGTGGGTTTTATGCAAATATGTATAATTCAAGATTGAATACACCTGAAGATGTATAAAATTAGTTATGAACAAGAATAAAATTGCAAAATGGGATAAAAAAGATTTTCAAATTTTTTCTTTAGGTACTTTCTTTGCAATTATAAGTTCAGGATTAGTTGCTTTTATTATTTTTGTTGTTAAATATATTTCTAATAAAGCTAATCCTAATAATACTAATGATCAAGAAATAATTGATATAACTTATGCAATTTTATTTATGGTTGCTATAGGATTATGTTCACTTGGTTTTTCTTTTATATCTAAAATATACTTATCAAAATTAGGAGCAAAAAAAATTTATGAAATAAGAAAAAAATTATTTGACAATATTCAAGATTTATCTCCTTATGATTTACAAGAATATAATGTAAATTCTTTGATGACAAGAATGACTTTTGATGTTTTCAATTTTTCTATGTATTACAATTGGTTTTTAATAAATGCTTTCCCATCACTTGTAAGATGACTAATATTTTCAATATTTGTAGTTACAATCAATTATCTAATTTTTTTAGTGATGATTTTTTTTAGCATTATTTTATTTTTTGTTGCAATATTATTTGCAAAAGGTTCTGCAAATTATTATTCAAAATCTATTAATAATATTGATAAAGTTAATGGAATAATTAGTGAAAATTTATTGTCTTCAAGAGTTGTAAGATCTTTTAATTTATTCGATAAACAAATCAATAGATTTAAAAAAATAAATCAGCAAATTTATGAAAATTCATATCGTGCTGAAAGAAAATTATATTTATCATTTCCTTTTGCTATCTCATTTATTAA
>CAYURK010000033.1:0-6712 GCA_964447225.1 uncultured Metamycoplasma sp. | reverse complement strand
ATATCTTTAATTTTGTTTTTGTTATCTTTAAAAAATTTATCATTTAATAACGTTTCATCAAGTATTGTATTTTCATTTATTATAAACATTTGAAATTTTAAAGAGTCTATGGATGAATATAAATCAGTTAATAATGAATTAATTTTATAGTTTAAAAATGAATAGCCACTTTTTTCATTTATTTGTTTAAATATTAATTGCAATTCATGTCATCAAATTTTAATTTTTTCAACAACGTTAAGTATTAGAAAATTTAGATTAATAGTAAAAATATTAATATTAAAGTTTTTTTCAGGATTCTCACAGATACAAAAAAAATTATTCATCATTGGATTAAAAGAAATGGACCAACCTTTTTGATAATTATTTTTTATATTCTTATTGCATTTTTTGCAAAAAGATATAGATGATATTGAATTATTTTGTATAAGAATTGTTGGATTACTTATGTGAATAATAATTTCATCTAAGTTAATTTTTTTAATATTTTTTACAAAATTTCCTAATTTTTCAATAAAGTAATTAATATTGTTAGATACTGAATTTATTTTATATTCTTTATTGAACAGTTCAATAAATTCATCAGAAATTAAATCACTAAAAATGTTTTTATCAATCAAAATTTTTTTCATACTTTCCCTTTGACTATTTTAGTTTATCATATTCCAACTAAATTAACTAGTAGAGCGTTGAATATAAGTGTTAATTAATACTATTGAAAATTAATATATTATTTATGTAATAAAAAAAAAGACAGTTTTAGGTACTTGTCTTTTTATTTTGCAATTTATGAATTATAAAAATAATTACTCAACTGAAACTTGAGCTCCAGCAGCTTCAAGTAATTTTTTCAATTCTTCAGCTTCTTCTTTTTTAACATTTTCTTTAACAGTTGCTGGTAAAGATTCAACTAATTTTTTAGCATCCATTAATCCTAAACCTGTTGCATCTTTAACAACTTTAATAACATTAATTTTGTTTCCACCATCACCTTTAAGAATAACATTAAATTCAGTTTTTTCATTAGCTGCATCTGCACCAGCAGCAGGAGCTGCAGCAACCGCTACAGCAGAAGGATCAATTCCAAATTCCTCTTTTAATCCTTCAACTAATTCCATAACTTCTTTAATATTCATTTCTTTTAATGCTTCAATAAAAGATTCTTTTGTTAATTTAGCCATTTTGTTCTCCTTAAACTTTAAATTTTTATTAATTTACTAATTTTTTATTTAGTATATATAGTTTTACTATGCTTTAATTTTATTTTCATCAACTAACATTTTCAATCCTACACCAATTTGTCTTATAGGCGCTTGTAATGAAGTTGCAAGCATTGTAAGTGCCTCTTCAAATGAAGGTAATGTAGCAATTTCCATAACTTCTTGTTTAGTAGATACTTTTTGCTCGATGATCCCTGATACTAGTTCTACTTGCTTATGTTTTTTGCTAAATTCATGTAATACTTTAGCAGCAGATATGTAATCATCATATGAAAAAGCAAATAAGTTTGGACCAACAAGAGTTGAAGATAATGATTCCAAGTCAGTTTTTTCAATTGCTTTTTTTACAAGTCTATTTTTATAAACTTTAATTTCAACATTTTTAGATTTTGCTTCTTTTCTTAAAGCTTGAATTTCTTTAACAGTTAATCCTTGATAAGTAGCAACAACAACTGATTGAGACTTCAAAATTTTTTCATTAATTTCTTTTGCTTGTTGAATTTTTTTATCTTTTAAGAGACTCATTACAATAATACCTCCTTCTTTTTTTATTAAAAATTATTCACAATACAAATAAGTACAATTAGATACACTCGGTAACAAATTAAGCCAAAGCAGTTACTGTCTTAATGTATTGCAACTAAATTTTACTAAATATTTAGTAATATACCTAGAAATTGATTTATACTTTTATTATTAAGTAATGTTTTTGTAAGGAGATACAAATTTTTATGAAATTAATCAGTAAAGAAACAAAAAATAATTTTGTTTTGAAAGGTTTCTTTGATGAGACTAAATTAAAAAAGGAAAACATTTTGTTATCTAAGTTATCACTAAGTGAATATCCAAATGATAAAGAATCTTATATTTATTTAGGATCAAAAAAATCTTTTACAAAAGACGATTTAAAATCAGTTGTAAACTGAATTGTAAAATTGAATACTAGAGATTTTCAAATAGATGCTAAATCTTTTACTAATGATTCTATTTCACTTGAATATGTTGTTGAAAAATTTATTGATATTGATGAATATGTAAATGGTGACAATTTGTATTCAGCTAAAACTACAAAACAACCTAAAAAAGCAAATTTAACTCTTATAGTTGAAGATTCCAAAATTTCTTCAAAATCAAATACAACTTTAAAAATTGCAAAATTAGTAAATGATGCAAGAAGATTTCAAGCAACACCACCAAATATTTGTAATTCTGAATGATTAGCTACTGAGTTTGAAAAGATGTTTAAATCATCTAAATTATCTAATTTAAAAATTAAAGTTTTAAAACGTTCAGAAATTGAAAAAGAAAAAATGGGTTTATTTTTATCTGTAAATAAAGGTAGTGCATATGAACCTAGATTTGTAGTTATTGAATATAATGGTAATCTTAAGTCAAAAGAAAAAATCGCTTTTATTGGAAAAGGAATTACATTTGATTCAGGAGGATATAATCTTAAAGGTTCTCAACATATTAAAGGTATGAAATTTGACATGTCAGGAGCAGCAATTTGTGCTGCTGCTATTAAAGGTGTTGCTGAATTAAATGCAAAAGTGAATGTTTGTGCTTTAATGCCTTTAACAGATAATAAAATTTCTTCAAATGCTCAAACTCCTGATTCAATATGAACATCAATGAGTGGTAAAACTGTAGAGGTAAATAATACAGATGCTGAGGGAAGACTTATTTTAGCTGATGCTATAACATATGCTATTAAAAAACTAAATCCAACTCAAATTATTGATGTAGCTACTTTAACAGGGGCAATTATTATTTCGTTAGGAACTACATATACAGGTGCATGATCAACTGATGATAAAGCATATGAAAAATTATTAAATGCAGCAAATAAACAAGATGAACTAATTTGAAGAATGCCATTCCATAATGATTTTTTAAAAAATATTAAGTCATCTAATTTTGCTGATTACAAAAATACTGATTTATCAGGTCAAGGTGGATCTATTTCAGCTGCTATGTTTTTAAAAGAATTTACAGAAAATGTTAAATATATTCATTTAGATATTGCTGGTTCTGCTGGTGATGGTGATAATCCAAGAGGAACAATGGTTAAAACATTAATTCAATTTGCATTAGATTCACAGGACGATAAATAATGAAAAAATCAATTTTTTTACTATCAGGAGTATTTAGAGAAAATAATAATAATTCTATATTTGAAAAAGAAAATTTTATTTTTGATGATCCTACAAATGAAAAATCTTGAATATATTTAGGTGCTAAAAAAGATTTTAATGTTGAAAAGTTAATTTCAACTTTAAGATACATTATGTCAAACAACAAAAGAGAATATAAACTAGATGCTAGTTCGTTTACATCATTAAAAGTAAATGAAGATGATGTTGTTAGAAATTTTATATATGTTTGACATGAATTTTATGGAAAAGAATTTAATTTAAAGTCTAAAAAAGAATCAAAAGAAAGAATTCACATTAAGACTAAAAAAGATTTAAATAATTATAAGGTTGATCATTTAATAGCAAGTCAAATGTGTGAAATTAAAATGTTACAAAATACTGCTCCGAACATATTAACAATTAATAAGTTTGTATCATATATTAAAAATTTAGTTACTCAAAATAAATCATTAAAGTTAACTATTTTATCTAAAAAAGAATTAGAAAAACTAGGAATGAATTTAATTTTAGGTGTTAATAGTGGTTCAAATGAAGAAATTAAAGTTGCAATTTTAGAATATACAGGAGCACCAAAATTAAAACAAAAAATTACTTTTGTAGGTAAAGGAATTATGTTTGATTCAGGTGGTTATAACCTTAAAACACCTGTTAAATATATGATTGATATGAAATTTGATATGTCAGGAGCAGCAATTTCAGTTCATTTGGTTGACACATTATCTAAATTAAAAATTAAAAATAATGTGTCTTGTATCGTACCTTTGACAGATAATATGATAGATTCAAAAGCTCAACTTCCTGAATCGATATGGACTTCAATGAGTGGAAAAACAGTTGAGGTTGCTAATACTGATGCTGAAGGAAGACTTATTCTAGCTGATGCAATTACATACGCAGCAAAAGTAATGAAGTCTTCATTAATTGTTGATATTGCAACATTAACTGGAGCAGTTTTTTATGCGCTAGGAAGTAAATATACAGGTGCATGAGCAACTAATGATAAGCATTGGGAATTACTAAAAAAATCTGCAAAAAATTCAAATGAAAAAATTTGAAGATTACCTTTAGATGATGAATATATTGAAAATTTATCTAAAAATACTTTTGCAGATACTCAATCATGTTTTAATGTTGCTAGTCCTGATTCATCAGTTGCTGCAACATGATTAAAACAATTTGCATTAGGTAAAGAATTTATTCATCTTGACATTGCTTCATCAGGAGAATCTAATTCAAAAGGGCAAGCTCCAATGTTTAGAACATTAATTGATTTTGTTAAATCTATTAAGTAATCTATCTTTTTCTTAAAAATTCTTTCATTTGTTCATTAAGAACTTTAGGATTTATTTTTATTCTTTTAAGTTTTTTAATTTCAAATAAATATTTTTGATTTTCATAGGAAATAATCATATTCCCATTTGCGTCAAAAGTTCATTGTCCTCTATCAAATGACTTATGATAATCGTGGTTCATCATTAAACCATTATTTGGATCTGATACATAATTAATATTTATTTCAATATAATTTTTAAAATTATTTTTATTTCTATTTGTTAATAAAACTTTTTTAATTTTATGAACATCATAAATATGTGATGCTTCTGATTCATTAAATTTTGATACTAATGATTCTTGAGAACCATTTAGATCAATTAAATCAGAATATAAATCAGATTCTGTTTTAATTAATCCTTTTCTTTTTCTATCTTTGAAAATATTATTTTTAAATTTAGACTTTTCAGAATTAATTTTAGCTTTTATATTATTTTGTTCAATTTGATTTTTAATTTTAGAATCATAAAAATTTTCAGATGAATCAATTAGATTTTGATATTCATTTCATATATCAAATACAAAGTTATCTATATTTTTGTAATGTTCTACTAATTTTTTAGTAATTTCTTTGTATGTTGCTATAGTTCCCTGTTTTTTAATATCTTTTTTAATAGTGTCCAAATCATATTTTAAACTTGCATGTTTAATATCTTTTTGATTATATTTACCTTTTATTTTTTTTCAATAAAAAATAGAATTTTCATCATTTAAACTTTTAAATTTAAATTTTAAGGCAATTAAAAATTCGATTATTATTGAGTAAGAAATATTCCTAGTATCAGGAATATTTGAAAAAAATGAATCAATAATAATTTTTTTAATTAAATTAATTTTATTTTCCTCACTTATTAAAAAATTAATATTATGAGCTAATTTAATTTCACCTTTTTTAGTTACAAATTCATTAAAGTTTTTAAATTTAGTTTCAACTATTCCTAGTCCAAATGAAGTTATCATTGCCATATATTGCCTAATAGCAGCATTTGAAACATAATCTCTTACTTTACATGGTGTAACATTAACATTATTTATTAAAAATTGATATGACTTATTTTTTCCTTGTGTTGTTAAATTTTTTTCATTATAAGTTGATATTATTGGATAACTTATATCTAAATTTTTTATATTTTTACCAAGTCTTTCAAAAGTATTGAATATGCTTGTTCCTATTTTTCAGTAAGATGCCCTATGATTAATTCCATATCTTAAAAAAATTTTTTCATTAAGTAAAAGTGATAGTATGTTATTTAATTCATTAATGTATTTCATTATTTTAACCTCAAAACCTTATCCATAATTTGTTGAACAATATCCATAATTAACTTTTCAGGGATCGATGATCTTTTTGAATATGAGCCTAATGCCATGTGTTTTTTATTAGATTTTAAATTTCTCTCTTTTTTTAAATTTAGTTTAATATTTGATTTAAATATTGTTGGTTTTAGTGAAAAATTTGAATCATACGAAGAATAATAAGTATCATTCATTTTCCCAATAAAATCTCAATGATTTTTTTGAAATTCTCAAGTTTTTGATGTTTTTGGGTTTTCTATTACTCATATTAAGTTTTTATTTCTTTTTAAATATTCTTGAATTATTTCAATTGTTCCACCAATTGTAGATTCACCAATTAACCTTGTTCTTTCTTTATTTATGAAATATCTTCTTTTAACAGGATGACAAGTTTCATTATATTTGTCATAAAATTTTTTATTTTTAACAATTCAATTTCCTTTTGAATCAATAGATCTAGTCATTTTTCCATTGCAATCTGCTCCAGATCAAGATTCACAAGGTGGAGAAGCCAAAATAATATCAGGACATTTTGATATTTGAGATATTTGTTTAATTAAATCAAAATTATTTAATGATAAATCTATTCTATGATAAAAGTATCTAGTACTTTTAGAAAATTTAACATCATTAATTCCTACAGAATGAACTTCTAAATTAACGTTTTTAAAGTATTTTTCAATTGCTTTTTTATATGAAGATTCAGCA
>CAYURK010000032.1:0-6932 GCA_964447225.1 uncultured Metamycoplasma sp. | reverse complement strand
CCATTAAATAATTTTGGATATTTTTTAAAAGTTAAAATAGATAATGTAGCCCCTCTTGTTAATGAATTAACTAATAATAAAGTTTTAAGAAAGGCTATATTATTAATAAAAAATAATAAGTTAAACAACAAAGTAATTTTAGCTGCATGAAGAAGTTTTAAAAAAGCTTGACATTTCGTTAAAAATAATGAAGAACTTAATATTAAAATTATTCAATCTAAAGAAGATATTATGTTATCTCAAAGAAAGCTTGAAATGATATCAAATATTAAAAATGTAAAAATATGAGAAAAAGGATTTCACATTTTAACATTTGATGATAATGTAAATGATGAATTATTTAATGAAATATCTAAATTTGTAAAATAAGTTTAATAAACTTAAAAATTTATACAATTATTAAATCAAAGGATTAAAATGGAAACGTCAAAAGAATTGAAAAAATTTCGAAAGAATTTTTTAAAAGAAGTTAAATGTCACAAATTTATAATAATTTTTCATCATATTAGGCCAGATGGAGATTGTTTAGGTTCTCAGCAAGGTTTAAAAATATGATTACAAAACAATTTTCCTGATAAAAAAATTTATGCCATTGGTTCTAACGAAGGATTGTTTGACTATTTAAATTTTGAATTTGATTCAATTCCAAATGATGAAATTTTAAAAGAGTCTTTGGGAATTGTTGTTGATGCTAATTATTCAGATCGAATAATAAATAATGAATTAATTATAAGTAAAAAATTAAAAACACTTATTAGAATTGACCATCATCCTGAAGATGATGATGTTAATTTTAAATTTAGATTTGTTGATAGTTCTTATTGTTCATCTGCGGAGCAAATTACTCATTTAATTTATTCAATAAACCACAAAAAACCATTAGATAAGAAAACTGCAACATTTTTGTATTTAGGAATTTATACTGATAGTGGTAGATTTTTTTATGATTATACATCAAGTAGAACTCATGAATTAACATCATGATTATTTAAATCTGAATTTGATTTTTTTAAACTTCACAAAGATTTATCTAAGAGAACAATAGAAGAAATTAAGTTTAATCAGTATGTTTTGTCCAATTATAAGACTTGTAAAAATGTTATTTATTGTTATATAACTTGTGAAGCAATTAACAAATTAAAAATTAAAGAATCTTCTTCAAATAGAGTTGATTTTTTATCAAATATTGAAGGATATAATATATGGATATTTTTTATTCAAAATAAAGATGGTTCTATTAGAGTTAGATTAAGATCGAACGCAAAAGATATTTCTATTTTAGCTCGCCAATATAATGGTGGAGGTCATAAAATGGCATCTGGGGCAATTATTTATGATGAAAAATTAATAAATGATATTGTTGAAAAAGCTACTAAATTGTAATTTGTAAATTAAAAAATAAATTTGTAAAAATCATTTATCTAATTTATAAACTATAAAATAATGTTTAGTAAAATTTAAAATTATATTATGGAAAAGCAAATGAAAGATTCTCTTAATGAGATTAGGAGAAAATACAATGAAATAAATGATGAGCTAAAAAAAGAAGAAATTTTAGCTGATATTAAACAATATGCAAAATTAACAAAAGAAGCAAACAAAATAAAAAAAATAGTTGATGTTTTTAATAAATATTTAGAGGGAGAAAAAAATCTTGAAGATTCAAAATTGCTTTTAAATGAATCCGATGAGGAAATAATTACAATGGCAAAGAATGAAATTGTTAATTATGAAAAACAATTACCAATTTTAGAAGAAGAATTAAAATTTTTATTATTACCTCATGATGAAAATGATGATAAAGATGTTATTATTGAAATAAGAGGAGCAGCCGGAGGAGATGAAGCAAATATATTTGCAGGCGATCTTTATAAGATATATACTAAATATGCCGAAGCAAATGATTGAAAAACAAAAATTATTGATTCTTCGCCTGCTACAGCTGGAGGATATTCTTTAATTGTTTTTAATGTTAATGGAGAAAACGTTTATTCTAAATTAAAATTTGAATCAGGTGTTCATAGAGTTCAAAGAGTTCCAACAACTGAAACTCAGGGAAGAATTCACACTTCTACTGCTACTGTAACAGTAATGCCTGAACTTGATGATGATGTTGAGATTGATATTAAAGAATCAGATTTAAGAATTGATACTTTTCGTTCTTCAGGAGCTGGTGGTCAACATGTTAATACAACTGACTCAGCTGTTAGAGTAACTCATATTCCAACAGGAATAGTAACATCTTCTCAACAAGGTAGATCACAAATAATAAATAGAGAACTTGCTATTAATCTTTTGAAAATAAAATTACATGATTTAGAAATGCAAAAGAAAAAGGAACAAGAAGGTTCATTTAGAAAACTTGCTGGATCAGGAGCGAGAAGTGAAAAAATTAGAACATATAATTATCCTCAAGATAGAGTTACAGATCATCGAATTTCCTATTCTTGCTCTTTAAAAACTGTTATTGATGGTAAATTAAACTCTATTATAGATGCTCTTCTTGCTGAAGAACAAGCTGAAAAAATAAAAGAAGCAGGATTAATCTAGATGAAAGAAAAAATACAAAATTTGATCTTAGAAAAAAGAAAATATGAATTAAAAGAAAAAGTTAACATACTTGAAAAATATAAGTTATGAAGAGATATACCAATTCAAAAAATAATTGGTTACATAGAAATGGCAAATGTAAAAATAGATTTAACAAAAAAAGTTTTAATTCCTAGGTATGAAACCGAAGAATTAATTTATATAGCTATTGATTTTATTAAAAAATTTAATTATAAAAATATTCTTGATCTTGGATGTGGGAGTGGATTTATTGGTATTGCTATTAAAAAAAATATTGGAAATATTAATGTTATTCAAACTGATGTAGATAGAAGAGCTATTAAACAAACAGTTATTAATCAAAAAATAAATAATACTAATAATTTAGTTATTAAATCAAATATGTTTGAAAAATTAAATGATCAAAAATTTGATTTAATCATTTCAAATCCACCATACATAAGTTTTAATGAAAAAGAAAAAATGTCTAAATCTGTTTTAAAATATGAACCTTTAAATGCTTTATTTGCTAATGATAATGGTCTTGAATTTTATAAAATAATTGATGCTAATTTATGTAAATATTTGAATAACAATGGAATGCTATTAGTAGAAATAAATCATATTAACTATAAATGGTTTATAAATAATAAATACCAAATAATTAAAGATATTAATAACAAATATCGATTTGCATATAAATTAATTAATCAAGTTTTGAATAATTAAATCTACCATATATTTTAGATACTGGAGCAACTGAAATTCAAGCATTAGGTTCTATTTTTTTAATTTTATCTGCTATATCATCTGATTCAAGTAATAAAACTATTGATTCAATAGAATAAACAGTTTCTTTATTGTATCCACTTATTGATGTTTCTATTTTATATGGATGTCAAAAATTAATTGATTGTAAAAATGTTGTAATTTTATCTGGATCTTTAGTATCGATTCTTATTTTTACTTTGCTATATTTAGGATAAATTAAATTAATAATAAATCCATTTAATAATATGTATAAATATGAACAAATTGTTTGAGGACATAAAAGGTGTTCAAATCCATTGATTTTATTTGCATCACTAAGTGGTAAAGACATTTTGCAAATGTATAAAAATAAAATTCCAATTGTTGCCATTCCTACACCTGTTATAACCAAAAAGTTTCCAACAGGTTTTTTTAATTTAGAAGAAATATAATAAGCAATTAAATCTGTTCCACCTGTTGATGAACCAAGTTTTCAAACAATAGCAGATGATGGAGAACAAAATGCAACAGTTAAAACAGTATAAATAAAAACAGGTCAGTTAGCATTTACATAATTAGTTGTATTTGAGTTGGGTACAAATTCTCATCCTTTATCCATAATTACAATAATATTTTGTGATATATACTTATCAACAGGTTCATAACCAAAAACAAATCCAAATAAAGCATTAAAAATAAGAAATATTATTGTTGAAACCATAAATGGTTTTTTTACTCTTTTTCAAAAAAGAATAATGAACGGAATATTTAAACCTAAAAATAATATAGTTAAATATGGCTTTAATACTGGAAGAATATATGCTAATGATGAAGATATAGCTTCTACTCCATCAGAAACAAAAGCTGCTTTTAATAGAAATTGAACTTGCCCAAATGAATAAAATAAAGCACAAAGAATTAAAATTAATATTTTTTTAAAATTATCTTTTATAAATGGAAATAGTCCATCATAATGATCGCTAAATCTATTTTTTAATTTAACATCAATTACAAGATCTACAGTAGTGTTTTTTGTATGTCTCATTAATTAATTTTATATTAAACCAACTTGTTTCTTTAATAATTTGATTTCATATGGTTTTAATTTACGATAAGAACCAATTGGCATTTTATCAATTGTTATACCTGCAAATTCATTTCTTTTTAAATCCAAAACTTTTTTATTTACTTGTTCAAAAAGTTTTTTAATATGATGGTATGATCCTTGACTAATTGTAATTAAATAAGATTTGTTATCAACTTGATTTACTTGTTGAATTGATTTTTTACCATTAACTAATACATTTTCTGAATTTAAAAATAATAATTCTTTTTGATTTAATGGTTCATCTAATCTTGCCCTATAAATTCTTTTAATCATACTTGAAGGATGAATTAGTTTATTTGCTAATTCTCCATCATTTGTAATTATTAATGCTCCTGTTGTATCATAATCTAATCTACCTACTGGAAACAAATAATTACTATCATCAATTAAATCAATAACTTTTTTACGATTAAAATTATCTTTTAAAGTGCAAATAGTTTTTTTAGGTTTATTCAATAAATAATAAATTTTTTCATCTTTAATAAATATTTGATTATTATTTATTTCTACAATGTCTTTTTCAAATACTCGTTGCCCTAAAATAGCAATTTCTCCATTTATTTTAACTTTACTGCTTTTTATTAAATTCTCTGCTTCTCTTCGTGATGAAAAGCCGCTTTGTGACAAATATTTATTAATTCTAATTCCATTTTTATTATTCATAATGATTAATTATATTTCTTTTAAGGCATTAGCAATAATTAAAGCACATTCTTTACGATTTAAATGTTTAGATACATTTTCAAAAATAATTAATTTTCCTAAAATTTCAATTTCTTCATTTAGCAATTTATCTTTTTTTTCAATCATTTTTTTATAAATAAAAATTAATTTATCTTTATTACCAATTCCTATTTCTAGAAGTCTTTCAATAAAAATTTCACTGGATGATAAAAAAATTGCACAACCTTTAGAAACAAATTTAAAATCATTTTTTTCACTATTAAAATATAGATGGATTTCATCAACACATGATGATGAGTGAAGATATACATTTTTATATGATGAATTAGAAAAAGAATCAACGCGTCTTCTTTTGTTCATATAATAATCCATTATTATTTTTCTTTTATCATTTTCATTATATAAAATCAAGAAAATCACCACCTTGTTTTAATGCTTTAACTAATCTATCTATATCTTTTTTATTATTATAAACATGAATTGATACTCTTACTTGAGGTCCTTCCATATGATCTAAATATTGAGCACAAAATAATCCACTTCTTACATAAATATCTTTGTGTCCTAAATATGATGCAACATCTTGAGAAGGAATATTTTTAATATTAAATAAGATAATTGAATCTCCAGGTTTTGAGTTTAGGTAAATATCTTTTACTGTTTTTAATTTTGTATGGGCATATATACTTAAGTCATTTAAGTATTTTGTTAATCATTTTTTGTCTAGTGATTCAAAGAAAACTAGAGCTTCATAAAAACCAAATATTCCTTCTAGATTTAATGTTCCAGGTTCATGCTTTACAATTGAACTTCTAGATTTTCAACTTCCATCTTTTTTTACATAATCTACACTTCCACCACCATATTTTTTAGATTCAACTTTATCTAATATTTTATTTGAAACATATAGAACACCTAATCCTGTTGGCCCAAATAATTTATTGGAACTAAAAGCAATAAAATCACTATATTTAGAGTCGACCTTTTCATGACTAATTGCTTGAGCTGCATCGTTAACAATTATTGAATTATATTGAGCTGCCTTTTTGTTTAATTTCTTAATATCAATTTTTATATTAAAAGTATTATTAACTTGTGTATAAGCAATTATCTTGGTTTTAGAATTAATGTCTTTAATTAAATCGTTTGAAAAAATTACTTTTGCTTTTTTATTTTTTGCAAGTTCAATCCAAGGAATCATATGTGAAGAATGATTGTATTTTGAAATCAAAATTTCATCATCTTCTTTAATTATTTGAGACAATAAATTAGCTGAATAATTTAATCCCTCAGTTGTACCTGAATTAAATATTATTTGTTCTTTAGAACAATTTAATAATTCTGCAACTTTTTCTCTTGTTTGGTCAATTTTTTGACTTACAATAATGCCAATTTTACTATCACTAGTTCTATTTGAAATAGAGTATTTATTGTAGAATTCATTAATTGCATTTATTACTTGTAATGGTTTTTGGACAAGTGCTCCACTATCAAGATAAACAATATCATTTTTTAACATTGGAAATAGGTTTCTTAACTTGTTATGATTCACATTTACTCCTTAATAAATAGTGATAGATATTCAATATTTTTACTTTTTGATCCCTTTATTGGTGATTCAGTTATTCCAACAAATACAAAATTTAATTTTTTTGCATAATCTTTTATATTATCAATAATTTTATCATGATGAATTTTATCTACTGTTCCTCCATTATTTACTATATTTGATGGTGCTTCAAATTGAGGTTTTATTAAAATAATAATTTCATTTTTATTATTTAAAATATTATTTTCTGATAAGACATTAAATAAATTTTTTACACTTATAAAAGATACA
>CAYURK010000031.1:0-6950 GCA_964447225.1 uncultured Metamycoplasma sp. | reverse complement strand
CAATTTTAAGTTCATATTTTAAATTATTATTACCTAATCTTTTATTAATAATTTCATTTGCCTGTAAACAAATTGATTTTAAAAATGATTTGATTATTTTGGTAATATCAGATTTTCTAATAGGTGTTGAATTGTCACTATTTAATGAATATGAAGAATAAATAATTTCATCAAGATTCTTTTCTTCTATTTTTCCATAGCAATTAATTAAATTATTTGCTTCTTGATTTGAAACATTAAAATTGTTCTCAACTTTTTTAATTAAATTGTTAAAAGAAAAATTTAGTAAGTCAGTTTTAATTGCTACTTCATTTGTGGTAGATATTAAAACTGTTTTATCATTTTCAATAGCTAATGTAAATTCAGTAGAATTAACTTCGCTTTGATTATAAAAATCATTATAAATAGCTAGTTGAGTTTTTAAAGCAACATTATTTATTTTTAGTTCTAATGAATTAAAATAATCAATTGATTTTAAATAATTTTCTTTTTTCATTTGTCTAACCGAAAAAATTACTTTCAATTTTGTTATTTCTTTGTTTATTGGAAAAGATGAAGTTTCTATCTCGACAAGTGAATTTGTTTCCAAATAATAAAATTTAAATGGAATTACTGAAATTAATTTAAGATTATCATCAAGTTTATTTGTTCATTTTTTAATCATAGAATTGATTATTTTTTCACAATCAATTGTTGACAATATTCTTTTTTCATTATATTCAATTGTTTCTTCAATAATTTTTGTTGAAATTTCTAAAAGTTCTGAATTTTTCATAAGGTCATCAAAAATAATATTTATAGATTCAATTTTATTTAAAGTCACAGATTCAATACTTTTTATAGTATTTTTAATATGTTTTTTGACATCATTTTTATTATTTGAGGATAAAGATATTTTTGATTGATGAATAACAATGTTTGATTTTTTCTTTGCAGTTGCAATAATTTTAATATTATCAAAACCCATCAATGCACTTACTTCAACATTTTTTATATTCATCATATAATTACTCCTTAATTTTTTTTAAAACTCTTAGTTTTGCACTTTTTGATCTCTTGTTTTCATTTATCTCTTTTTGTGATGGATAAATGATTTTAGTTTTAAATTTTTTTTCTTCTTGGATAGGTAATTTTGGATCAATTTTTGATTTAATTAATTGTCCAAAATATTTCTTTACAATTTTATCTTCAATAGAATGAAATGTTATTATTAGTAACATACCATCTACTTTTAGAAGATCAATTGAATCGGTTAGAATTTTTTCAAGTGAATCCAATTCATTGTTTACAGCAATTCTTATAGCTTGAAATACAGTTTTTGCTGGATTTTTTTTGCTTACAATTTTTGCTGGTAAACAGTTTTTAATAATTTCAACTAATTGAAGTGTTGTATCAATAGGTCGATTTTCAATAATGGCATTCGCTATCCTTCTAGGCATTTTTACATCTGCGTTATTATTAAAAATTTTAACTAATTGTTCAATACTTCAAGTGTTTACAATATCTCAAGCTTTTAATGATTGTCCTTGATCCATTCTCATATCTAAAATTGCTTCTTTATTGTATGAGAAACCGCGATTTGGATTGTCAAGTTGAGGACTAGAAACACCTAAATCTGCAATGATACCATCAACTTTATCAATTTTAAGTTTTTTTAATTCATTTTTAAGGTTTTTATAATCACAATGAATTAATTTAAAATTGTTATTAATTTTTTCAAGACGACTTTGAGACTCCTCAATAGCAATTATGTCTTTATCAAAACCAATTAGCATTCCATTGGTGATATTTTTTAATATAGCTTCTGAATGTCCTGCTCTTCCAAGTGTTAAATCAACATATATTCCATTTGGCTTAATATCTAGTCATTTTATAACTTCATCAAGCATTACAGGTATATGCATTATAATTTAAATCCTTTTTTAAGCATTTCAGATGTTAGATTTTCGATAGTTTTTTCATCTTCAAACTCTTCAAGTTCTTTTGTAAGGTTTTCAGTAGCTCATATTTCTACAATTCTACCCATTCCTACAAAAGTAATTGTTGTTTTGACTGCAATAGTTTTCAAGTAATTATCAGGAATTAAAAATCTTCCAATTTTATCTGTTTCAATTTTTGTAGTTTGAGACATAATAAATCTTTTATATTTTTGAACAATAGGGTCTAATTGATTGTTTTGATCGATTTTATCAACAAAACGTTCAAATTCTTCTGCTGTTCTTATTTCTAATTTTTTACCTGAAGATATAGTTAAGTAAAAAATGTTTCCAATCGAATTCTTTATATTTGGAGGTAATACAACTCTGTTCTTAGAGTCAATACTTCGTTCGAATTGTCCTGTAAACATTTTCACCCACTTTCTACCACAGTCAACCAAAATTATACAAAAATTTTTGATTTTTCATATTTTTTATTTATTTTGTTTTTGCTAAAAAAATTAGTTATATTTCAATAAAATTAATAATTTGCTGACAAATTTCAACAAATCTTTATTTTTATTTTGTATAAAAAATATTGTTTTTTGTTTATTCAAGTAAATCAACTTCAAAAAAATTAATATCATTATCTTTTCAAATATTTTTAATTATAAATTTTGAATTTCTTTTTATCAAAACTTGATTTTCTTTTGATGTAGTTCCAAATCCTGCAAAATCAAAATTAGCAAGATATGCAGCTCCTTTATATCCTTTTTTAATATTAATTTTAAAAGTTACTTTCTCTTTTAAAGGTTGTTTTCCTAAATTTGGTGAAGGTCAATGATATTGGGGTTTTCAATCAAAAAAATTTATGGCATATTTTTTGTTTAATGTTGATGATATAAATCCAAAAGAAGTTATTGATTTGCCTATACATTTTTCATAGTTAAATGAACCATCTGTTTTTATAGTTATATAATTTTTTAATTGATCTCAAAATTCTATTTCCATGTATTCTAATCCATGTCATAAAGTATCATTTCTTGGATATGTTGCTTTTTCTAAAGCACTATCAATAAATTTATAATCTAATCCCCTTACTTCCAATGCTTTTTCATTGTCTAAAAAGGAATTTGAAAATTTTATATAGTGATTTTTAGGTTCTAATTTTGAGTGTAAATATTCATTTCAAAATGTTCCACTACATCAAGAATAAAGACCAATAGCTTGTTGTTCAGACTCGCAATAATAATTAATAAAATTATCATTTAAATCTTTATTTCAATTATTTTTTGATAATTCATTGTACCATTTGTTAAATTCATTTTTTAATTGATCATCAATACTTTTATTAGAACAAGAAATAGTTATTATAGGTAAAGGTATTACTATGCCATATATATATATATATATATGAATGTTTTTTAATCATTTAAAAAAATTAAAATGCATTTTGGTTTTTCACTTTCTACTCAGATTAAATAACTATATTTATTGGATTAATTTTGTTTATTTATATTTTGATTCATGTTTAAATCATAAATATACAAATTATTTGAATCAAGATTAACTTCTTTTGACTTCATAGATATTGAATTTATCTGTGAATTATTATATGTTGTGTAGTAATAGGTTAATGTGTCAGCTGATATTGCTGATGAATAAACAGTTATTTCATAAAGTTGATCCTCAGTTACTATTACTTGACCATTTGATTGTTCAACAGATTTTAAAATGTGAAAAAATTGTGTTACTTTGCTAATTTCATCATCATTAGAAAAAGAATTAAATAGCGTAAATGCAGCTTTAATAAATCTATCTTGAGATGATAAACTACCTGGTAATCCTTGAGTTCAAGCACCATTTGAAATAGGTTTTATTTCTAATCCATTTGGATATTTTATACTTTCTAGAGAATTTCTAGATACTGGTAAATAATTTTTAAAGTTTTCATAATGATACATAAATTCAGGATTATTTGTTAACACTCCATAAGGATTATCATATATATTTAAACCTTTTTCTGTACTTTCTACAACAATTGCATTATCTTTATCAGATAGTTGTCAGTGTAAAGGTGATGGTTGTAATTTATCACTAAAAGCTGTTGATGTAATATTAATATTTTTAATTAATTCTCTTGCCTCTTTTATATTTTTGCATCTTCTTAATACATATGGTATGAATTCAAATGAACTAATATTTTTAATATTTTTATCATTTTTTACTTCAAAAAATTTTGCATATCCATGAAAATTTAATCCTCCCATAAATAATCCATTTTCATTCATTGCTTCAAAATATAATGGATAATTATCCTTTACAAGAGCCATTCCAATTATTGCATAATTCATATCATCATCATTACTTATGTGTCTATAATTAAACTTATAGTTTCTTGGACAAATAACTACTTTACTGTCTAATGTATATTCTAAGTCTAAATTTCTTCCATGGATATTTTTGTATTTTATTGCTGTGCACATATTTACCTCTTTTACTAATTATATATCTTAGTGCCTATAATATTCAGTTAACTATACATTAATTAATATATTGTTTGTAGTTAAACCAATTTAATATTTATTTTGTAAACTAATAAATCAATTTGTTTTCATGATTCTGTACCGATTTGGGAAAAAGTTGAAGGTATATTATAAATTGGATCATATTCTTTAATTTCTTTTCTAATACCAAAATAAATTTGGAAGGTTCCTTTTTTATATTTTTCACCTAAACTATTTATTCAATATTTTTTTTTGTTAAGAACATTATAATTAACAAGTCCATTTTTATATCTTACTTTATCATTAGTTATTAAAAAAAATTCAGCACTACGATTAACTTTTTTATTTTCATCATATAGTCATATTGAATTATCTTCTCTTGCTCCACCGCTAATTTTTAAATATTTATAAATATCATTTTCAAATTTTCAATTTGGTTGCTCTTTTAGTCTTTGGATTATTTTCTCATATCAATTTTTATCATTACTATCAATTTCTATTAAATCATCACTTAAATAAATTGTGTCGTTATATCAAGAATTATGTATCACAAAATTTATTATCATGCTTCCTTCATAATAAAACGAATTATCTTTTGCTTTTAATATAATTTGTCCTTTATTGTCTTGCAAATTAAAATTTTTAAATTCTAATTGTTCATACATTAAAGAATTAAAATCATATTTAATTTTTTGAATTAAAAAATCCTCAATATCATTATCTAAAATTTCGGGTTGATAAATATTGTAAGCATCATTTTCAGTAAACAATTTATTTGAATAGTTAAACATCATTATATTTTTTATATTTATTTTTTTAAAATTTTTATTAAATTTAAAATTTGTATTTAAAAAAATTAATTTATCTAAATAACTTTTTTTAATAATTGGATCTAATATTTCATCATATTTAAAAATATTACTTATGTTATTGTCAATTCTTTCAAATTGTTTTATTATTTCTAATGTTGGTAATGCAATTCCGTTTGTATCAAATAGACCAGTTGCTCATCAGTTATTAACAGTTTTTCAATTTCTTCCTTCGTTTATTTTTCCAAAATATTTTATTCCCTCTTCCGTAGCTCACGAACTACTTCCTACACTTATATCAGCTGGTTCTCAGTAATAAAATCCTGTTTTTATATTTGGTAATAGATTTGAAATAAACATCATCATTGTTTGTGTAATTTTAACTTGTTCCAAAACTGAATAATTAAAGTTATCATAACTTTTATATGAATGTATTTGATTGGTTAGTATTGAATCATTTTTTGATCATTCATGTGAAAATTCTCCAATAACTAATTCAATATTAGGATATTTATTATTAAATTCTTTTATAATTGAAAAATTTGTTTCAAAAAGTTGAGCACTTCAAAATGGATAAAAAGAAAAATGAACTGTATCAACATCTTCCATTATATCTTTTCATTCATTTATTACATTAGAATCAGGAATTCTGTCAAATCCAATACCTAATTTAATGTTATTATTTTTTTCTTTTAGAAAATTAATTGCTTTTATTGATTGTTTTAATAATTTAATTTCTAAATCATGGTCTCTTCTTGTAAATGAATCATCATCATTTCTTTTTCACATAAATCCTTTTGTTATTTCATTACCTAGTTGAAAAACAATTTTTGTTTTATTATCACAAGAATTATCCATAATATCTTTAGAATTAGTATATGTTCATTCATAGATAATTTTTAATAATTCTTTATCACTTAGATTATTTCATTCATTTGGAGTTACTTGTTTGTTTGGATCAGCTCAAAAATCTGAAAAATGATAATCAATCACAAAATCATTAATATCATATTTTCTTGCTTCATTTATTATCCATTTTGCTTTTTCAATATCATTAGTTCCACCACCATATGGATTGCCATTTTTATCATAAGGATTATTTCAAACTCTAATTCTTAACGAATTAATTTCATAATATTTTAATATAGCAAAAAAGTTATCATATATTCTATTACCATTACTATCAAAATAAGAAAATAAATTATTATTAATGTATTCACTTATTAAACTACCTTCATGGTAATTATTGTAAATTTCTTTATATGAGTATTTTTGTCCATTAGATTTTAAAATATTGTTTTGAAAAAGAAAATTTTCAATAGTTTCACAATATTTAGAAATATCCATCCCTTTAATAAATTCTTTATTCATTTCATTTTCATTATTTAATTTTGTTTCATTCATTGAATCAATAAAATTTAAAATTTCTTTTTCTTTATTTTTTAATGATTCATTATTTATTAGTGTAAAAGAAGTTGATATTAATGTGGACAAAATTAATGATGATATTCCAACGCTAATTAATGAAGTTTTTATCTTTTTGTTCATTCTAAAATTTCCCTATTGATGTCAATAACATTTTTTAAATTACAAGTCATATATAAATCCATTTTACCATAACTAAAAATTTAATACAATTGAATCAGCAAATTGAAAACTGTTCTCCTTGTAATATAATGAAGGACAATATGGATAATAAATGTCATCAATTTTCAATT
>CAYURK010000030.1:0-7181 GCA_964447225.1 uncultured Metamycoplasma sp. | reverse complement strand
TAGAAATATTATTGAAAAAATTAATTCATCAAATTTTTATCGTCTTAAAATAGGTATTGGAAGACCTGAAAACAAAGAAACTAAAATATCTTCATATGTCTTGTCAAAATTTAATAATGAACAAAGAACAATAATTAATAAAGTAATTCAAAAGTCTGCTGAAGCTATTTTAAGTTTTATATATAATGATATGAATTATGTAATTGGTTATTTCAATAAAAAGGATAACTAATGAAATTAATTGCTGTTAGTGGTGGAGTTGATTCTATTCTTTTGGCATATAAATATAGAAATAAAGATGTTATTTTAGCATTTGTGAATTACAATGTAAGAAAAGATACTAATATAGATGAAAAAAATGTAACAGAATTTGCCAAAAAATATAATTTAAAATTAGAAAAATTAATTTTACAAAATAAGTATCCTAAAGGTAATTTTGAAAATATAGCAAGAGAAATTAGATACGACTTTTTTTTACAAATTTATAAAAAATATCATTGCAATGAACTATTAATTGCTCATCATAAAGATGATTTCTTGGAAACTTGCATTATGCAAGAACAAAAAAATAAAAATAAACTATTTTATGGAATTAAAAAAATAACAACATTTAAAGGAATGAAAATAAGAAGACCATTTATTAACATGTATTGAAAATCACAAATTTATGAATTAGCTAAAAAATATAATTTGAACTACAATGATGATTACACTAATTATGATCCTAAATATACAAGAAATAAAATTAGATTAGAATTATCTAATTTTTCAATCACTAATAAAGAAAAAGAAATTGATCGATTTTTACAAATAAATAATAAAAATAAAAGCAAGATAGTATCAATCAAAAATGAATATAAAACATGAAAAAATTTAAAATTTTCTATTCTAGAATTTGATAATTTTTTTTACAAAGAAGAAATAATAACAATGTTTATAAATAAAAGATTAGATAATATTAATCTCAATAAAAATATCTTATTTAACATAACTAAATTTATATTATCTCCAAAAAATAAAAATTCATTTTTGCTTACAAATAATAATTTTCTTGTTAAAAAAAATAATAAACTTTACATAAACAAGACAAATTTATAATAAAATTATAAATTAAAAGCGAGAATTATTAATGGCTGAAAAGAAACCAGTTAAAAGAAGATTTCCTTGATTATCAATAATATTAATAATTATTATTGGTCTTCTTTTGTTTTGATTAATTTGAACATTAACACATCCGGGACCAAAAGTTGTAAGTATTAATGATTTTAAACAATTTATAGAAAAAGCTCAAGAAAATCCTAGTGATAGTATTTATTTTACTAAAATTAATATCTCTGATTTTCAACGGCAATTAACTTTTTCATATAATGATGGAAATGGTATAAAAAATTATCTTGTTGGTTTAACACAAGAAGATGCAGGTTTTATATCTGGGTATTTAAATGGACGTGTTACACAATTAGGTGATTGACCTGAATTAATAGATATTGATATTGATTCAAATAAAATATTATCTATATTTGTTATTGATGGTACAAAAGTTGTAGGTAATTATACTGCTTCATATGTTGTTGAAGAAAGTATTTGATATAGATTGTTGACATCATTTGGACCTGTACTATTGATTTTTCTATTAATGTGACTACTATATAGAATGCAAATGAAATCAGGAAATGGTATATTTAATCCTGGCAAAAATCAAGCTCAAAGAATTATTTCTAATAAAAGATTTTCAGATATTGCTGGAAATGAAGAAGTAAAAGAAGAAGTTAGAGAACTAGTTGATTATTTGAAAAATCCTCAAAAATATGCTGCAGCAGGAGCTAGAATTCCTAAAGGAATTTTATTAGGTGGTCCTCCAGGTACTGGAAAAACTTTAATTGCTAAAGCAACTGCCGGTGAAGCTAATGCCCCATTTTATTTTATTTCAGGTTCAAATTTTGTTGAAATGTATGTAGGTGTTGGAGCTAAACGTGTTAGAGAACTATTCAAAGAAGCTAGAAAAGAAGCACCAGCCATTATTTTTATTGATGAAATTGATGCAGTTGGACGTTCAAGAGGTGCTGGTATTGGTGGTGGAAATGATGAAAGAGAACAAACACTAAACCAATTACTAGTTGAAATGGATGGAATGAATGATAATAGTGGAGTCTTAATTATGGCTGCTACAAATAGGACTGATGTTTTAGATCCTGCACTATTAAGACCAGGTCGTTTTGATAGAACAATAACAGTAAATTTACCTGACATTAAAGAACGTGAAGAGATTCTTAAATTACATGCAAAAGGTAAACGTATTGATTCAGATATTACATTCAAAAATCTTGCAAAAAGAACACCAGGTTATTCAGGTGCTCAATTAGAAAATGTTATAAATGAGGCTGCATTATTATCAGTTAGAGAAAATACAGGTGTTATAACTAAAGAACAAATAGATGAAGCAATTGATAGGGTTATGTCTGGTCCAGCCAAAAAATCAAGAACTATTTCTCCTGAAGAATTAGAAATGGTTGCATATCATGAAGCTGGTCATGCTGTTGTAGGACTTAAAGTTCCTGGAGGAAATAAAGTACAAAAAATCACTATCATTCCTCGTGGTAATGCTGGAGGATATAATTTGATGCTTCCTGAAAAAGAAAAATATAATCAAACAAAATTAGAATTAGAAGCTATGATTAAATCATATATGGGTGGTCGTGCTGCTGAGGAAATAATTTATGGAAAAGAAAATATTTCAACAGGAGCTTCTGATGATATTCAAAGAGCTACTTCAATTGCTAGAAGAATGGTTACTGAATGAGGTATGTCTTCATTAGGTCCTATTCAATATGAAGAACCGGAAGGATCTGTATTTTTAGGTAGAGATTATACAAAATCAAAAGTTTTATCAGACACATTAAATACTGAAATAGACAATGAAGTTAGAAAAATAATTACCTCTGCTCATAAAGAAGCTTTAAAAATAATTAAAGAAAACATAGATCTTTTAACATTAATTAAAACATCATTACTAGAAAATGAAACTATTGTGGCAGAAGAAATTGATTATATTGATAAAAATATGAAATTACCTCCAAAAGAAGAGAAAAAAAATGAAATTGTTAAGAAATCAAAAATAAGTGTTGATGAAATGTTAGACACTGTTGAACAAAAATCTAAAGATGAATCATCAAAAACAGTAACTCAACCTTTTGATGATGAAAAATAAATATATGAAAAAATTATTCATTGTTGGAACTCCCATCGGAAATTTTAATGATATAACATTAAGAGCATTAGATGTTATAAAAAATGTGGATATCATAGCATGTGAAGACACAAGAGTTACTACAAAACTTCTTAACCATTTTGAAATTAAAAATAAAAAATTAATTTCTTATCATAATTTTAATGAAAAACAAGCTTCACAAAAAATTATTAATTTAATGAAAGAAAAAAACATTTCAGTTGCTCTAGTATCAGACGCAGGAATGCCAACAATAGCTGATCCTGGATTTAACTTAATTGAGAGTATAAAAAAAGAAAATATTGATATAGAAATTATTCCTGGAGTTTCGGCCTTGACTACAGCAATGTCAATTAGTGGACTAGGACCAGAATTTACATTTTTAGGTTTTAGTAAAACTAAAAAAGAACAAGAAAACAAACATCTTCAAGATTTAAAACCTGGAACATATGTATTTTTTGTAGCACCTCATAAAATTGAAAATTTATTGAATATGATTAATAATAATTGTAAAGATCACAAAATATTTATTGGAAGAGAAATGACTAAAATTCATGAAAGTTTTTATTCAGGAAATGCATTAGAATTAAAAGAAATACTAGTTAAAAATAGTCAATTAAAAGGAGAATTTACACTAGTATTAAGAATAAATAAACAAAAAAAAGAAAAAATAAATAAATATAGCAAATAAATATGTTTTTATATTATTATCTTTTTAATAAAGTCAAAATAAATTTTTAATGTTTGTAATTACAAAATTCAATTCACAATTATTAATTCATTATATTGTCTAAATATTATTTTATGGAAAAAATATCCCAAAAATACTAAATTATGTTTTTTAATGAAATAAATTAAAACAAACTTATTTTAATTTTTTCATATCAATTACATATCTAAATTTAGCTTTAGATGTTGTCAATTTTTCTCATGCATCATCAATTTGATTTGGTTTAATAATTTCAATTTCAGGATATATTTTATTTTTAACTGAAAAATCCAGCATTTCTTGTGTTATTTTAAGTCCACCAATTAATGAACCATACACTTTTTTATGTTGATTAAAAATTAATCCAGCAGGATTCATAGACCAATTCACATCTATTGGTGGATTTCCAACAATAGCCATTTCTCCACCTGTTTTTAATAATTTAACATAGTCCATTACATTATAGTTAGTTGGAATAGTAGAAATAATAAAGTCAAATTTTTCTTCAACTTTATCTAATGAATCATAAAGTTTTTTAGCTCCCAACTTAATTGCATCTTTTTCTTTTTTCTTGTTTCTTGCAAATATATAAACTTGAGCTCCCATTTTTTTAGCATACTTAGCAGCCATTACTCCAAGACCACCAAATCCTGCAACAGCTACTTTTTGTCCTTTTTTAACCTTAGAAAAGACAATAGGAGAATAAGTTGTAATTCCTGCACATAATAAGGGTGCAACATATTCTAAAGGAGTATTTTTAGGAACTTTAATTGCAAATTTCTCATCTACAACAATATAATTTGAATATCCACCTTTTGTTATTTCATTGTCATTAAATGAATCTATACCATCATATGTAAAAACGCATTTATTACAATTTTGTTCATAACCTGCTTTACATTCTAAACACTTACCACAACTGTTCACCATGCAACCAACACCAGCATTATCACCTATTTTAAATTTTTTAACATTTTTACCAATAGCAACAATTTTACCTGCTATTTCATGACCAGGAACAATAGGAAATTTTTTGATGGGTCCTCATTCTTCTTTTGCTGTGTGAATATCTGAATGACATATTCCAGCATATATTATTTCTATTAATACATCACTTGGTTTTAAACTTCTTCTTTCAAATTCAATTCTTTTAAATTTTGAATTTTTTGAGTCCATTGCCATACCAATAGTTTTAATTTTTTGATTTTTATTTACCAATTCCATTATTTCTCCTAAATACTATGTAAATATTTTAGTACAATTTAAAAGTATATTATGTATAATTTTTAAAACCAATTATACTAATGCCCGAATGACGAAATGGTAGACGTAGGGGACTTAAAATCCCCGGGCAGTAATGCCGTGCTGGTTCAAGTCCAGTTTCGGGCACCATATGAAAGCAATAAATTAAATGTTTGTTGCTTTTTTTAATTCAATTTTTGAATATTTAAAAACCTTTAATAGTAAAACTAAATATTTTGTTGTAATTTCCTTTATCTGCTCCACCAGTATATCAAGTACCACTAGCTAAAGTAAATGAAATTTTAATTTCATTATCTTTTACAGATGTATATACATTAGAAATATCATTAGAATCCTTAATATCATAATTTCCACTAAGAATTTTTGATATATTATTAAAAATAAACTGACTATCAATTTGTTCTTTAACTTGATTTATATCTGTTGTATTTGTGTCATTAAATCATGTTAAATTTTTAACAACAACATTATTTGTTTTTGTTTCTATTCAAAAAGTATTATTAGTAAAACGTAAAGCCAATACCATTGAAACTGAAGTTACAATCATTGTACCCAAAATTAATGAAAAAGATCCTAATAATTTTTTCTTTGTCATGCTTTTTACCCCAAAAATATTAAACTAATGAATTAATTTTACTCTTTTTTATATATTTAACAAAATAATATACCATTATCATTGCTTTGACATCATTTTCACAGTAAATTCCTAAATATTCAGCATTTTTTTTCCATTCATTATCACCTATACTATCTAAATATCTTTGAATTGCTTTATTCATAGCCATTAGACCATTTTGAACTTCTAAGTTATTGTATGGAGTTATCATTACATCTAAATTAATTTTTTTATTTGTAATTAATTTTTCTATTTTTTTAATAGAAGAATATCCAAGTAAGTCTGAAATAAATATAGGTGGAATTTTTTCTTTACTTTGAGATATATTAAATAAATCAAGCAGGTCTAAAGTTTTTTCTTTTATTTCCTCTATCTTTTTGAAATACTCTTTAGTTTCTAAATCTTTGTTATGCGATTTTTCTAATATTTCAACCATCTCTTTTAATCTAGTTAACTCATATGATTTATTATAAACAACATATTTATTTGCTTCGTCTCAATATATTTCATCAATAATTTCTTTAAAATCATTAGCACTTATTTTTTTAGGATCTATTACTATATTTTTTTTATAAATTTGCTTTTCATTAATAGTTCGAATTACTGACACTTGAAAAACAATTTGTTGGTAGGGTTTTGAATGAGCAATTATTGTATAAGGCATGGAAAAACCTTCAAAATCATATCAAACTACTTTACTATTTTGTATATTATTAATATATTCTTCAATAATTTCATAATTAAATTTATTCTTATTTTTAAGTACATAATTTAATGATTTTTTACTTTTAGAAAAATCCTCAACACTTTTGCTACCAGTGATTATATCCATTAATTCTGATTTTTTTAATAAGTTACCACTTATTTTTTTTAGTCCATAATCTTCATAACAAAATAAATCTAAAAAATAAGGATTTTCACCCCATTCAGACAAATCTTTTAAATTTAATGGGATATAATTTTTTAATTCATAAGATTCAAATATTTGATTCATATATGTGTCAAAATCATTTAATTTTAAATATAGATTTTTATTTTCATTTTTTTTATTTTCTTTTATTATCCCATTATCTAATTTTTGTTTTATTGTTTTTTTAGCATGTTCTTCAATTGTTGTTTTAATGTCTTTGCTTGGACCATTTTTTTGAGTTCAACAATATTTTGATTCAACAAAAGACAATTCTTTTGGATTTAAATAATCTTTTTCTTTATCATAAGTAAAGAATAAATATTCATTAATAACAATTCCTAATTTTTTAACTATAGCATAATCAAAATATGCTTTTAGGTAATTTTTTAATTTTGATTTAGAAGAATTAATTAATGAATATAGATATTTATAATCTTTTTTGAATAGAACACACTTT
>CAYURK010000029.1:5829-7260 GCA_964447225.1 uncultured Metamycoplasma sp. | reverse complement strand
ACTATGGTTACAATGTTAAATATTTAACTAGAAGTGATTGACAAGGAACAATGCCATATAAAAGTAATGGTTTAATTGCAAATGAACAATTATTAAAAGCACTTAATAATGAAAATTATCAAAATATATCTAGAAATAAAGATAAAAATATAGATGGCATTATTAATATTGATGAAAAAGAATTATTTAAAAAAATTAATATTATTATTAATGGTGAATCATCCACTTTTTTTGATCAAGAATTTCAATTTAATTGACAAAAAAAAGATGGTCCTCAAGGTATTTATGATTATGGCTATAATGTTTCCTCTCTTCAAATTCAAGCCTCTACTTTTAACAAAAATTTGATTTATGATTTTGGAAGTTTTATAGGAGATGTTTTAAATTTAAATCATAATAATTATTGATATGGAATAGGTATTAATTTACATAGAAATTATTTAAATGGAAGAAATTTTGAATATTATTCTGAAGATAATATGCTTGTTTCATTATTATCAGAACAAGTATTTAACGGTTCTGCTGAAAAAGGAATAGAACCTGTTCTTAAACATCTTGTATTAAATGAAATAGAAGAAAATAGACATGGTTTAATAACATTTATTAATGAACAAGCTTTTAGAGAAATATATTTACAACCATTTGATTATTTACTTGACAAAACAAAAGTTCAAGGAATAATGGGTTCATTTAATAGAGTAGGAGTCGAATGATCAAATATTAGTATTGATTTGATAATTTCATGACTTAGAAGAGAAAAAGATTTTAATGGTTTTGTTGTGACTGATGCTTATGATTTTCCAGAATATATGAATATTGAATTGGGATTAGAAAAAGGTACACTTGATTTAGTTTGTTTTATTAAATATGATTCATATTTGCCAAAAAAAATATTTGAAAGTATAATTAATGATAAAAATTATGAGTTATTAAATAATGTTACTTCATCTTTTGATAGAATAATGAATTCATATAATAATATTCCTAATAGTAAAAATAATTTTCATTATAACTTTAATAAATTCTTAAAAAATGATGAATCATTCAAATATTTATATTGATTAATACTTTTAATTGTTATTATAATTTTAACTATTGTTGCAATTATTTATATTGTTCTGTGAAAAAAAAGAAAATTATTTAGATTTTAAATTTGATTTTACTTTTATTTTGATTAAAAATTATGTGATGATTTTAGGGATATTTGTTACTTAAAAATAATCTATTATTTTTCATTAACTATTGAATAACATCTTAAACATAAATCTTCATTAATTTCATTTTTATCAAAGTGATTTCAACATCTTTGACACTTAATTGAGTCAAATTTTTCTACAGCATCTTTATTTGAAAATTTAACTTTACCTACCATTAATAATGTTTTTAAATCTAATGATTTAATAAAATCACTATTTGTATTTATTGTTATAA
>CAYURK010000029.1:0-5819 GCA_964447225.1 uncultured Metamycoplasma sp. | reverse complement strand
ACTTCATTTGTTCTTTTAATTTCTCCAGATTGAATTTTTTCTTCAATAATTTTATATATTCTATTTTTTAATTCAAAAAATTCATTTCATTTATTTTCTTGCTCATATGATTCAGAAGTATTTGTTTTATAAAAATCTTCTAAACAAATTGAAGATTTTTTATTTTCTTTATTATTAAATAGTAAATATGCTTCTTCACATGTTGTAGGTAATATTGGATATAAAGCAATCAATAAAAAATCTAGTATTTCATATAGAATAAATTGAACTTCCTTTCTTATTTTACTATTTGGTTTTTCTACATAAAGAATATCTTTTGTTATTGATAGATAAAATGATGATAAATCACTAACAAAATTATTAATGTCTTTAATTACATTAACAAATTGGTATTCATTGTAATATTTTTTAATTTTGATTTTTAGATTTTCAAGACGTTCTTTAATTAGTAAATTAACACCTGTTATTTCAATTTTCTGGTATTTAAAATCATAAAGATTTGATAACAAAAATCTAATCGTGTTTCTTAATTTTCGATAAAGTTCACTTGTTTGATTAATTATATTTTTAGATATTGATACATCATTTGAATATTCACTATTAGCAGCTCATAATCTCAAAATATCAGCACCATTTTGATTAACAATATCTAATGGATCAATTCCATTTCCTAAAGATTTTGACATTTTTCTTCCTTTTTCATCAACAACAAATCCATGAGATAGTAATTGCTTAAATGGGGCTTTATTATAATAGGCAACAGAATTTATTAAAGAGGAATTAAATCAACCACGATATTGATCACTCCCTTCAAAATATAAATCAAATGGAGGTTTTATGTTTTCAATATTTACTGCTTCAAATGATGTACCTGAATCAAATCAAACATCCATAATATCATTTTCTTTTGTTCATTTTTTATTGCGGTATTTTTCAGGTAATAATTCATCTACAGATTTTTCGTACCAAACATCCGTTCCATTTTTTGAAACTAAATTTATTACATAATCAAATATTTCTTCAACAATAACCGGTTTTTTGTTTTCATCATAAAAAATAATAATTGGAACTCCCCATGAACGCTGTCTTGAAATTGTTCAGTCATTTCTATTTTCAATCATTGTTGATAGCCTTTTATATCCTCATTCAGAATAAAATTTAACATTTTCAAGAGACTTAAAAATCTGATTTTTAATTTTATCAATAGAAACAAATCATTGAGGAGTACCTCTAAAAATAATTGGTTTTTTAGTTCTTCAATCATGAGGATATTGGTGTTTAATAAATTTAAGTTTTATTAAGTAATTATTTTCTTCTAATCATTGTCCGATATTCTTGTTTGAATCTTCATAAAATAATCCTTTATATTCTAATCCTAATTCATTAATTGAACCATCATCATTTATATGCATAATTTCATTTAAATGATTTTTTTTACCAATTATAAAATCATCTTCCCCAAATAGAGGGGCAATATGAACTAATCCTGTTCCTGATTCTAAGTTAATATGGTGACCATCAACAACTGGGCAAATATTTTTATTGATTATTGATACATATTGAATTCCAATTAAATCTTTACCCTTAAATTTTTTAATTATTTCAATATTTTCTCATTCAAAAGTTTTTGTTAATGTAGAAATTAACTCAGAGGCAACAACATAATTATTGTTATTGTATTTTAATAAAACATATTCAAAATCTTTGTTGATTGCAATTCCACTATTTGCAATTAGTGTTCATGGAGTTGTTGTTCATATTATTAAGTTATCATTTTCATTAATAATATCATTTCCTTTTACAATTGGAAATTTTACAAAAATAGATGGAGACCTATGTTCTAAGTACTCTACTTCTGCTTCAGCTAGTGCTGATTGTGAAGATGGAGATCAATAAATAGGTTTAAGGCCACGATAAATTAAACCATCTAAACACATTTTTTTAAATATTTCTAGTTGCTTAACTTCATATGATTTATCTAATGTTTTATATATTTTCTTAAAATCGCTTAACATTTGTAATTTCAAAAATTGATTTTTTTGAATCTCTACTTGTTCATTTGCATAATTAGCTGCTTTTTTTCTTAATTCCATTATTGAAATATTTTTATGATTTAAATTCATTTCAGATAGCATCTTATTTTCAATAGGCAAACCATGAGTATCTCATCCAGGAATATAAGGAGTATAAAAACCATTAATTGATTTATATCTAATAATAATGTCTTTTATTATTTTATTTAATGCATGTCCTGTATGAAGAGAACCATTAGCATATGGAGGACCATCATGAAGAATGAAAGGTATATTTTTTTTATTTTTATCTAGTACTTTTTCATATATGTCATTATCAATTCACATCTTACGATATTGAGGCTCTTTAATAACTAAATCTGCTTTCATCGAGAAAGTTGTATTAGGCATATTTAATGTTAATTTATAATCTTTTTTTTCCACTATGTAATCTTTCATTTTTTAACATTTTATTTCATTAAATTATATAATTTTATGTTGTTTATGATTGAAGATTTAACTTGAAATAATTATTTAGAAATTAATGATTATATATATGAAAATATTGATTTTAATTATGTTAAAAATCCGTTTTCTACTATTGAATTAATTCAATGAAAATGTTATGGAATTGATTTAAAAATTCATAGATTAAGTGATATTGTTATCTTTTATTATAAAAATGATACAAACAATATTTATTTTAATGATGGAAAGCCTAAATGAAATTTATTTACAAGTTTTTATAATGATGATTTTAATTTAGAAAAAGCAAAAGAAATTATTAAATCTGATTTGTTTGAATTAAATGGAAGTGATGAATTTAGTATTGTTGATTTTACAAGAGAACAAATTGATGACTGAAAATTAAATGAATATGAATGGACTGAGGCTAAATATGTTTCTAACTATATTTATAATCTTGATTCATTAAAAACATTTAAAGGAAAAAAACTTGTTAAAAAAAGAAATCACTTAAATGCATTTATTAATGCTAAACATAATGTTGAAATTAGAGATATAAAAGTAGAAGATCATAATGTTTTAATTAATTTTGCAAGATTACTAGTTAAAAAATATAATGTTGAAGAAAGTCAAGAAAGAGAAAATGGAGAAATTGAATCTTATATTAAGTTATTTGAATCTTTTAAAGCAGATAAAAGATTCAAAGGAACATCATTTATATTGATAACGTTTTAGTTGGATTTACATTAGGTTTTGTTAATAAGAAAGCTTATGAAATTTTAATTGAAAAAGCCGAAAAAGATATTAGAGGTTTATACCAGTTCATTATTAAAGAAAATTTAAATTATCATAATATAAATTGTGAATATGTGGATCGAGAAGATGATTATGGAAATGAAAATTTAAAAAAATCAAAAAAATCTTATCGTCCTATGTATGAAATTAAAAGATATTATGTCAAAAATGTTAAATTTTAAAATTGTAAGTTATTTTCTAATATTTTTGATAAGCACTAAATTAGTCAAAATTTCTAATCACAATGTTATTAAAAATTTAACTTTGTGATAGTATTTATTTAATTGAATAAATTTTATAATTCAATCATGAATTGTTTGTGCAAAGGAGAGATATGGTGAATGAATCAAAAATTTTGCTTACAAAAGAAGCTATAAAAGAATTAAAAGACGAACTAAAAAATCTTGTTGAAGTTCAAAGACCTGAGGTTATTCAAGAAATTAAAGATGCTAGAGCTCAAGGTGATTTATCTGAAAATGCTGAATATGATGCAGCTAGAGAAAAACAAGGTCAAATTGAAGATCGTATTCTAGAAATTGAAAAAATTCTTGAAAATGCTCAAGAAACAAAAATAAGTAAAAAAGATGTTGTTGCTATAGGTTCAATTGTAACTATCAAAAATTATTTAACAAATGAAAAAGAAGAATATTCAATTGTATCTACTTATGAAGCTAACCCTTTTGAAAACAAAATCTCAAATATATCTCCATTAGCATTATCATTGATTGGAAAATCAAAAGGTGATGTCATTGTTGTTGATTCTCCTAGAAAATACGAAGTTGAAATATTAAGCATAAAATAAATGATTATTTATAGTTATATAGAATTTTCTTATCTAAGATATAATTTATAAACAATGAAAAATACTGATAAAAAAATGCAAATAATTATTAATCACCTAAAAAACTTTGGGTTTGTTTTTCAATCTTCAGAAATTTATGGAGGTTTATCTAATACATGAGATTATGGACCATTAGGTGTTATATTATTAAAAAATATAAAAGAATTATGATGAAAGAAATTTATTACATTAGAAGAAAATAATGTTGGTTTTGATTCAAAAATTTTGTTAAATCCAAAAGTGTGAGAAGCATCAGGTCATTTAAGTAATTTTTCTGATCCACTAATTGAAAATAAAATAAATAACAAAAGATATCGTGCAGATCATATTTATGAAGAAATAACAAAAAAAAGCGCTGCTAATTTATCAAAGGATGAATTAGAAACATGAATCAAAGAAAATGTTAAAGAGTTTGATAATTCAAAAACAGATTGGACAAATATTAAAAATTTTAACCTAATGTTTAAAACAGCTCAAGGTGTTGTTGAAGATGATAAAAATACTATTTATTTGAGACCAGAAACTGCTCAAGGTATTTTTATTAACTTTAATAATGTGCAAAGATCTATGAGATTAAAATTGCCATTTGGAATTGGACAAATTGGAAAATCTTTTAGAAATGAAGTTACGCCTGGTAATTTTATTTTTCGTACAAGAGAATTTGAACAAATGGAACTTGAATATTTTACATTTGAAGGCCAAGACGAAAAAGATTATAAATATTATGTTGATAAGTCAAAAAAATTTATTTTATCTTTGGGTATAAGAGAAGAATCGATAAAACTTAGAGTTCATGATAAAGATGAATTAGCTCACTATTCTAAAGGAACAACAGATATAGAATTTTTATTTCCATTTGGATGAGGAGAGTTGATGGGAATTGCAAATAGAACAAATTATGATTTGTTAGCTCATAATAAGTTAGCTAGTGAACAATTAAAATATTTTGATTCTAATACTAATAAAACAATTATTCCTTATGTAATTGAACCTTCTATTGGTGTTGATAGATCAATGTTGGCTGTAATTGTAGATGCTTATAATGAAGAAAAGATTGAAGATGACACAAGAATCGTAATGAAATTTAATTACAATTTGTCACCATACAAAGTATGTGTTTTACCTCTTGTAAAGAAACATTCGAATCAAGCTAATGAAATATTTAAAAATTTAGTTAACAAAGGTATATCATCAACATTTGATGAATCAGGATCTATTGGGAAAAGATATCGTCGTCAAGATGCAATTGGAACATTTTGATGTATTACGTATGATTATGATTCAGATAATGATAAATCTGTAACTATTAGAAATAGAGATACTATGAAACAAGAAAGAATTATGATAGATGAAATTATTTCTTACATAAATAAAAATAGCAATATTTAGAAAGGATAATATGAAAAATAGCGATATTAATAATTTGATTTCAAAAGTTGATATTGTTAGTGTTATTTCTAATTTTGCAAATTTAACAAAAGCAGGTACTTCATTTAAGACTTTATGTAATGTTCATGGTGATAAAACACCTTCTTTAATGATTAATCCTAAAAAACAAATTTATAAATGTTTTGTTTGTGATCATGGAGGTAATGCCTTGGATTATCTTTTGTGAGCTCAAAAATTTCCTTTAAATGAAGCTATTAAATTTTTAATAAAAGAGAGTGGAGAAAATATTGATGATTATAAAGATGTTTTTTTCAAAA
>CAYURK010000028.1:0-7500 GCA_964447225.1 uncultured Metamycoplasma sp. | reverse complement strand
ATCAACAGTAATTGAACCAATAGAATTATCAAATGAAACAATTTGATATGAAGATAATACCTCATTAATGTCATCTCATGTTCAATCTTGAACATAATTAGGAATATGTCTTAAATTTGCAAATATATTTTCATTATCATCATGGTTTGTGATTTTTTGTCAAATTAAATCCATTAATTCTCATTGATTATCATCATTACCTCAATTTTGAATTTTTTCTTGATTATCAATATTAATTGCTTTTTCTACTTTTGAAGGAGTAATATTAATTGCTGCTATTATTTTTTCATTACGTTTAGTAGTTAAATTTGATAAATCTATAGAGTTTGATCTTACAGCTGTTTTTTGCTCAGGCTTAAATCCAGTAATTGTAATTGTTGATATTTTTTCATGAATTGAAAAATCATTTTTAATTTCCTCTAAATCGTTAATTATTAAATTACCATTTTGATTATAAAATTTTGTAACATAAATATCAAAAGTAACACTTCCATTAGGATAATCACGTTTAATTGATGTTGGATCAATTACAAACATTGAATCTTCACGAACATTTTTAGATCCTAAATTATTTGATAAAAGAGATGAATTAATTCAATCACTAGATTCAAATTTATAAGTTTCATTTAAATATTCAATATCAACTAAGCCAATTGAATAATTAATATCACCTAATTCAACATTAACTTCTTTATCAAACTGAGTATATCATCCATATGATGCTGCTGACTGAGTATTTTGACCTCTATTTTCTTGATTAATAATAATTGCTTCATTTGAATTGTTAACACTAAAGAAAATATTAGAAATAAAAGGATTTGATAATTGATCAATTGAATCATTATATTCCATTATTGGAATTCCGGCTAATTGTTGCTCTAACCCAATTCCTTTATCTATATTTACATCAAAATACTTATAGTAAGGTGAATCAGTTTTATCATATTCATCTTTTAAAGAGGATAGCATATAAATCCTATTATAATCATTATTCAAATCACTTGAAATTGATAATCCATCTGGATATTGTTCTTCATCAAAATATTGAGAATTTAAAGGATCTTTAATAACATTTACAAAGAAATTATTGATTGAATCATTATTTTTGAATCCTAAACCAATAAATGGAGTAGAACCATTTTCACTTGTAATTAAAGCACCATATTTCATTATTGAACTATTATCAAAATATCCATTTCATAATTGAGTATTTTCTCCTAATGATTTATCAAATAATGGAATAGCTGACAATTCAATTGATTCATTTTCAAAAATTAATTGAGATTTTGCTAAAAATGTTTTAGCATGAATTGATTTTGAAAAATCATTTGTAGATCCAAAAATATTAACAGCATGAGCAAATGATACTGAAATACCATCATAATAAATACTTGGATTAGAAATAGAAGATTTTATAGTTTTTAGTAAATCATTTTTATTTGAAATATTGAATAAATCTGATATTAATTCATCTTGATTAATAGTGTAAACTCTTGGACTTTCATCTTTAATTAAATTGAATGATTCTTCATTATTGAATTTTATTCAATCTGATGAAATAACCGTCTTACTAATATCATCTTTTGACTGACTAGCCACTAAAGCATTAGCATAATAAATATCATCTTTTTTAATAATACCTAATGATAAAATTGCCTCAGGTGTTTCATCATTATTAATATAATTTCATGTTTCCATTGAAGGTATTTCTTCAATTTTGTTTTCAATAGCATTATATTTTAATCATTTAACTTCTTCTTGTCTTCAAGCTTTTTGAATTTTTGGATATATTATGAATTCATTTGAAGGTCCTTGCTCATTTATAATTGGACTCATTGATCATGTGTCTGGACGATTATAACTTCTATCATCTTTATCACTATCACTATATTTATATTTTTTAACTAAAGAATTTTTATTATTTAAATCTAATTCACTACCATCTTTTATACTTGAAACATTGTCAAATGTTGCTATTCTTATATAAACAGTTTCACTAGCTCTTTCTTTACTATAGTCATAATATAAAACAACTAATGAATCTGTAGAAGGAAGATAATCAATAGAAATAATTTCTTTTTGTAATTCAAAATTAGAACTTCATAATATATTATTTAAATTATCCTTATCTACACATATTAAATGATTTTCTTCTCCTATTATTGCAGGCATTACATAACCACTAGGAATTGATTTAAATGTATTAGGTGTTGAAGCATTTAATTTTCCTTCATAATCTTTATCCCCTATAAAAGCAGTTGAATTAGAAGAAATCATATAGCCTGAATTTGCAACACTTCTTACCCTTAAACTATTCGCATTGTTTAGTTGATGTTTTTTAACTGTGATTTGATTAGCAATCATAGGTGATAGAGCAATAACTGAAACTGATGATAGTGCTATCGTTAATCCAATTAATTTTCTTTTTGATTTGTCTTTCATAATTTTCTCCATTTCTTTCTTAATATATTTTCATTTTAAAATTTAAAACAAGAAAATCTCCAAAAATGCTAACTAACTAAATGAAAAATGACAATATTTATATATAGAAGAATTAAGTAATGAATTGAAAATCTAAAATTAAAATTTCCTATTATTTATTTATATAAATAAGAAATTGAAAAATTACTTAGCATTTTAAAATTAAAAAGACAATTATTATTTTTAAAAAAATTTTTTCAAAAAATGTGTAAATTTTTAACAACCAATTAAATTATGATCACTTTTTATAAAGCAGTTTGAACAAGTAATTTAAATATTCATCTACTAGTTCTAGTTTAACAATTTCATATGAAATGTCAGAATAAAATTTAAAACTATTAATTTTTTCATCATTTTCTAAAATTGAAAGAATTAATAAACCATTTTTATTATGATAATAAATTGATTTTTCTTTTTTACTATATGAAATATTAAGATTAAACTCTTTTTCATATTTTTTATTTTTAAGGTGTTTATATAAATCATTGATTTTCATATTTTTACAATTATATTTCTTAAACAATATTTAAATTAAATATATTTTTATTTTAATTATTGTTTATAATTTAATAGATATTTTTCAATTTCTGAAAGGAAATAAAATGAAATTAATAAAAGTAGAAGCAGAAGGTTTCAAATCATTTGCCGATAAGATTTCTCTATCTTTTAATGGAGGGGTAGCAGGAATAGTTGGACCAAATGGGTCTGGTAAATCTAATATTAATGATGCTATTAAATGAGTATTAGGTGAGCAATCTTCTAAAGCACTTCGTGGCGATACAATGGAAGATGTTATTTTTTCTGGTTCTAAAACAGAAAAACCTATGGATAAATGTGTTGTTACATTAACATTTGACAATAGTGATGGAGTAGTTTCTATCCCTCACAAAATTTTCACTATTTCTAGAGTATTAGAAAGAGGTAAAGGAAATAATACATATTACATTAATGATCAAGTAGCTCGATTCAAAGATATAAGAGATATTGCATTTGAATCAGGAATATCAAAATCATCACTAGCAATTATTTCTCAAGGAACCGTTTCAGATATCGCTCAAGCTACACCTGAACAACGTAGAGGAATTATTGAAGATGCAGCTGGAACATCAAAATACAAATCTAAAAAAGTAGAGGCTCAGAGAAAATTAGAAAAAACATCAGAAACTTTAGATAAAGTTAATACTGTTGTTGATGAACTTGAAAAGCAATTAAAGCCATTAGAAAAACAATCAGAAAAAGCACAAGTATACCTTGCAAAAGCAAATGAATTGAAAGAAGTAGAAGTTGGTCTTCTTGTTCATGATTTGTTACATTACAAAGAAAGAATTGAAATTCTTAAAAATGAAATTGATGGATTTCAAGAAACAAAAGAAGATTTAGAACAAAAAATTCAAATTGATGAGCAAAAATTAAGTGACAATTTAGAATACAAAAAGCAATTAGATGATGAAGTAATTGATTTATCAAATCAATTAGATAGTATAAATGATCGTCTTCATGGATTAGAAGTTCAATTTAAAAATGAAGAAATGAGAAGAGAAATGATCATTTCAGGACAAATTTCATCTGCTACTCAGGATAGAGTTAATGCAATAAAAAAAGAATTAGAATCTTTATCTTCACAAATTTCATATGGAGAAAAATGAAAAGATGAAACATCACAAGATTTAGCTAATAAACGTAGAGAAATTGAAAAAATTGAAATGCAAATTGCTGAATTAAGAATGAGAGAAAATTCTTCCAAAACTAAATTAATGAAAGCAAAATCAAAATTAGATGTACTAAATGACTATAAAGAATCAAGATCTAATCTATTCAAAGGAACAAAAACTGTATTAGATAATGCATCTTTATTTAAAGGTAAAATGCATGGTACTGTAAGTGATTTAATTCAAATTCCTGAAAAATATATTACAGCTATGGATTCTATATTACAAAATGCAGTACAACACATTGTTGTTGATGATTCAGAAGTAGCAGTTAAAATTATTGAATTTTTAAAATCAAATGATGGAGGAAGAGCAACTTTTATTCCTTTATCATCTATTTCAACAAAAGAGATTAAAACTGAATATTTAATTAAAATTAAATCATATGCAGGTTTTATAGGTATTGCTTCAGATTTAGTATCTACTGATAAAAAATTTGCTGAACTTGTTAACTTTTTATTAGGTAATGTTATTGTTGTAGAAGATATAAAAATAGCTAATGAAATATCACATATGGTTGATAAAAAATATTTAGTTGTTTCTCTTGATGGTGATTTAATTAGGCCAGGTGGTATTATGACTGGTGGAACAAAACAAACATCTAATATACTTGGTATTGATAATCAAATTGAACAAATTAAAGCTATTATTCCACAGTTAGAAGAAATAGTGATGCTTGCTAGTCAAGACATTTCAAAATTAGAAAGTTTAAAAGGCGAAAAACAATCATTTATTGATCAAATTACAATTGAATTTGTGAAAAATAATGAGAAATTAATTTCTAATAAAGAAAAATTTTCATCTTTAAAAATTGAATTTGAATCTAATTCAAATGAAAAATTTAATGAAAAAAATGTTCAATCACTTGATACTGAATTAAATGAAGCAAGAAGTAAAAAATCAGTTCTTAATGCAACAATAAAATCTAAAAAAGATAAATTAGAAAAACTAATTAGTGAAATAAATTTAATTCAATCTTCTAAAAAAGAATTTGAAAAATCATTACGTTTAATAATTGAATCCTTTTCAGATAAAGCAACTGAAAAAACAAAGGCAGATTTTTATATTAATGATGCAACAAAACGTCTATCAGAACATTATCAATTAACTTTTGATTCAGCTAGAGAACAATTTAAACTTAATTTACCTATTGAAGAGGCAAGACATATAGTTTCAACTTTAAAAACTGAAATTTCTGAATTAGGTAATGTAAATATTGATGCTATTCAAATGTATCAAGAAATTAAAACAAGACATGATGAAATCTATAAAGACAAAGTTGAGTTAGAAGAAGCAAAAAGAATTATTAATGAAGCTATTGCTGAAATGGATAAAATCATTATCACAAGAATCAATGATACTATGGATCTTGTAAATGAAGAATTTAATAATGTTTTTAAAGAAATGTTTGGTGGTGGAGAAGCAAGAATATTTTTAATTGATCCAAATGATCCATTAGAATCAGGAATTGACATTAAAGCACAACCTCCAGGTAAATCAATTCAAAATTTAAAATTATTCTCAGGTGGAGAAAAAGCTTTAATTGCAATTTCTTTATTGTTTGCAATTATTAAAGCTAAACCACTTCCATTATGTATATTAGATGAAGTTGAAGCAGCTCTTGATGAAGCAAATGTTGTTAGATTTGCTGAATTTTTACAAAAACTTAAAAAGGACACACAATTTATTGTTATAACTCATCGCCATGGTACTATGTCAAGAGTGGATAGTTTATTTGGTGCTACAATGCAAAAACGTGGAGTTACATCATTCTTTTCAGTAGAACTTGCAAAAGCAAAAGAATTAGTTGATGAATATTCAGCAATTAATTAATTTAAATTTATTAGTTAATAATTGCATATTAGAAATCCTTAATTTACATTGATATAATTTAAATATGTTTGTTTTTACAAATTAGAAATTTGAGTTTTGATTTGTTAATAGTAAACATTGTATAAGAGTAATTTATTAAGGAATATGAAAAAATGATAAAAGAAAATTTGTTTTTATTAAAATATGCAAAATTAATGTATAACTATCAAATTATTGAAAAATCAATTTATGAAGTTTATTTTAGAATTACAAATAATACAAAACCAAGTAGTTTCAAAAACATTCTTGAAGTTTTGACTGATGCAAGAAACCAAAATGGACAAAAAATAGTTTCAGTAAAAGATAGCATTTTTATAAAAAGAACATGAGATGATCGAAATTTTTGAGTTCATGAAGAATTATCAAATTTTCCATATGAAAAAGAAAAATTTAAAGAGAAAAAAACATTTTTAAAACAATGCTTTGAGAATAGCAAAAGAACTTTAAATATAATTGCCAATTTAAAAAGAACTATTTTGTAATTGAATGATAATAATTTTATAAAATTTAAATTATGAAATTTTTTAAGTTCAAATATCTTCTAATAGGAACAAGCATTTCGCTTATTTCAACTCCTTTATTGGCTACAATTTCTTGCAGCAATAATAGTATAGAATCAAAATTAAATAGTTTATTAAATGATAGTTCAATAGTTAATTTAAACATTAATATTGAAGCAATTAAAGAACAAACAAATAAAACAAAAATAGATATTAAAGATCTTTTTGTAACTAATACATCTGTTATAGAAATTGAAAATTCTAAAAAATTAAATGAGTGAAATAATGAACATGATGTAAATTCAGGTTTTAATATTAGACCTAAAATTGTTGGAGTAATTTTACCTGAAGTTAATAATGATAATTTAAACATTAAATCTTTACAAATTGTAATTGATGTATCTTCAGGACCTTTATCAGACAAAACTATAACTAAAACGATAGATTTAACACAATATAGTAATGATATAGAGACTAGAATAATATTAGGAGAAAATAATGTTTTTAGTATAGAAACACCTGATGGACCTCGAGAAAATGAATTATGAAGAGCTATTTATAATAACTCAATTAATTATATAAGAAGTTTAAATTTACCTATTGATAATCCAAATACATTAAAAGAAAAATTAAATTTTGAATTTAGTAATAGTTCTCAAAATGGATATGTTTCATATCAAAATAACTTATATTCTATCTATAATAGTGAAAAACAAATTAGTAGTGGATATTCTTTATTTGTTTATACTTCAAATAGTTCTGCTGAATTAGTAGATGTTAAAAATCAAAAAATTGCAATTGAAATTATCATTAATAATAGTGATATTGAAAACTCAATGGGAGGTAATTAATAATGAAAAAAATTAAATCATTATTTTTTTGTCCTATTGTAGCAACAATTCCTTCACTATTTGTTATTTCTTGTTCTCAAAATAATG
>CAYURK010000027.1:0-7570 GCA_964447225.1 uncultured Metamycoplasma sp. | reverse complement strand
CATCAAAATTTTTTAAAAATGTATTTATATTTACAACATTTAAAAAATCACTTTTTGACTTAGTTCAATTTGGAAATTATTTTGATAATTTCTATGATATTTTATTTGTAAAAACTAGCGAAAAATATTCAAATGTAATGGATTATCTCAATAAAATTAAAAATAATGTAAATAGTGATTTGGATATGTTAAATATAAATACATTTTTAAAAAATTTTGATGATGAGTTTGCTTTAGCAAAAGAAAATTTTTATAGTTTAAATATTAAAAAAACAGAAGAAAATATTGAAAAATATTTTAATACTTTGCTTGGTTTAACTTATGTTTTAACTCAGGAATTAAAAGCATTTAATTTTTTTAGTCAGTATGGGATTAGTAATATTCATAATATTTATTCGAATGCTATAGAAAAATTCAATAATATTAAATCTAGTTGTGAAAAATTATTGTCTATTGATAAATTTTTTTATTGAAACTTACAAACTAATAATATTAATAATTTAGAAGAATTGTTGAAAAAAATAAATGATGGTATTGTAAGTTTTAATGAAGAAAATGAAAGTCAAATTATTTTGTATTCTAAAAGACAATCAAAATACAAAAATATATTACAATTACTTCTTCAATTATTTTATGAATGTGAACATGTTGAACGTAGCATTGACATTTTTTATATTGAAGGTGCATCTCAATTATTAAAATACCATAACTTAAAAAAAACATATATTGAAGGATTATCAAAAGTAAAACAAACAAATATTAAATTAGACATAACTGATACAGAAATAATTAACTTAATCGAGAAAAAAAAGCAGAAAATAGAACAAAATATTTTAAATCTTGATAATTATAGTGATAGAGAATTAAAAAAAGATGTAGATATTTTTTTTAAACTTATGGTAAGTTTTGTTTTAAAAGTTCTTAAAAAAGTTTTAATATTAAAAGCCTTTTCATTGATAATGATTGATAATTCATATCGAAGATTCGAAAGCAATTTGTTTGATAAAAAAGTTATAGAATCTGAAAATTATATTTTAGAAGGTCAATATTTAAAAGGTTTACATAATCTAGTTAGTGCAATTAATGGAGGTAATAATTAATGTTTGATAAAATTTTAATTCGTTTTGGCGAATTATCTTTAAAGAAAAAAAATAAGATGAATTTTATTAAAGTTTTGTCAAACAATATTTGCAAAATTTGTTTAATAAGTCCCAAAAATATAGATATTCAGATTGACCGTATTTTTATTCCATATTCAGAAGAAAATATAAATAACTTATATTATGTTTTTGGTATTTCTTCATTTTCACCAGTAGTTAAAACAAAGTCATCATTAGATAATATTTATGATATACTGAATACACTTGATTTAGATTCATACAAAACATTTAAAATTAATTGTCGAAGAAAATGAAAAGATTTTGAAAAAACATCTTTGCAATTAAATAATGAATTAGGAAAGTTTATTATTGATAATAAAAATTTAGTTGTTAAAATGAATAATCCTGATATAGAAATTAATATTGAAATTCATAAAGAATACTCTTATATTTTTTGAAAAAAATATGTTGGATTGGGAGGATTGCCTGTAAATTCTAGTGGTAAAGCATTGCATTTATTATCAGGTGGTATCGATTCTCCAGTTGCAGCTTTAAAAATGATGAAGCGGGGTGTAAAAGTTGATTTTCTTGCTTTTATTTCACCACCTCATACAGATGAATTAACAATTAAAAAATTAAATATGATTATAGAAATTTTGAACAAATATCAAATTAAATCAACATTATATTTGTTTAATTATACAGATCTGATGAACTATATTGGATTAACATCAAATCAGGCCTATAAAATAGTTTTAATGAGAAGAAGTTTTTATAGAATTGCAAATCAATTAGCAATTAAAAATAGATATTTAGGAATATCAAATGGAGAAAATTTAGGTCAAGTTGCTTCTCAAACAATGGAAGCTATGAATGTTATTCATAATCAATCAGACTTACCAATATATCAACCATTACTAACAAATGATAAAATTGAAACTATAAATGAATCTCAAAAATTTGGTTTATTTCAAATATCAACAATTAAAGCATGTGAAACTTGTGAGTTGTTTGCTCCTAATCATCCATCAACAAAACCATTAAATGATATTGCATTAAAATTGGAAAATGAACTTGAAATGTTAAGTGAATTAGAAAAAAAATCTATTGAAAATAATATTGAAATATATAAATTTAAATTAAAATAATTATTATGGAAATTGTTGATCAATTAGTTGATAGATTATTATCTTCTAATGAAGTATTATTGCTTGTAGATGAAATATATTCAAATTCTAAATTTAATGTTTGACCAAAAAAAGAAAATATTTTTCGTTCTTTACAGTTATGTCCAATATCTAAAACTAAAATTGTTATTTTAGGTCAAGATCCTTATTATCAACCTAATGTTGCAGATGGTTTAGCATTTAGTACTAAATCATCTAACACACCTGCTTCATTAAAAAATATATTTGATGAAATTAAAAGTGAATATCCTAATAGTTCATTTAAATCAAATAGTTTAGAATCATGATCTAATCAAGGTGTTTTGTTGTTAAATACATCTTTGACAGTTATAGAGAATAAACCTCTTTCACATGAACATGAATGAATTTGATTTATCAATGAATTAATAAATATAATTAATAACAATTGTAAAGATATTATATTTATGCTTTGAGGATTAAAAGCTCAAAATTGATCTAAAATAATAAATAATAATCATATCATTTTATCAACTTCTCATCCTTCACCTTTTTCTGTAGATAAAGGGTTTAAAGGTTCTAATATTTTTAAACATGCAAATGAAATATTATTTAAGTTAAATAAAAAACCAATAAATTGAAATACAGAATAAAATATACATGTTATGAATTACCACATTGTATTATTTACATTGTTGTTGGATTAATTTTTGAAATATTTGAGACTAAAAATTAATTTCTAATATACATTTATTTAAAAAATATTTTATAATTTAAATTAGGAAAAAGTATTTCTAATGAAAAAATATGACTCAATAATAATTGGATTTGGTAAAGGCGGAAAAACTTTAGCATATGATTTGGCCAAAAATTATCATCAAAAAGTAGCATTAATTGAACAATCAAATAAAATGTATGGTGGTACTTGTATTAATATTGGATGTATTCCAACCAAAAGGTTAGTACATGATTCTTTTACATCTTCAAAGACAGATGATTATTACAAGGAATCAATTAATTCTAAAAATGAACTAGTTGAAAGATTAAGAGAAAAAAATTATGAACGTGTTAATGTTTCAGGAACTGACATAATTAATGCAAGAGCATCATTTATTTCTAAAAATGAGATTGAAGTATTTTTTGACGATGGAACTAAAGAAATTTTATGGGCTGATAAATTTTTTATAAATACGGGTGCTAAAACAATTGTTCCAAATATTGAAGGAATTGATAATGAATTTGTTTATGATAGTACTCAATTGCAAAATCTTAAACAACTACCAAAATCTTTAATCATTATAGGTGCAGGATATGTTGGATGTGAATTTGCATCTATTTATAAAAATTATGGAACTAAAGTAACTATTTTGGAATCAAGTAATTCATTTTTAGCACGTGAAGAACAAGTTATTTCTGATTCAATTAAAAATCACTTTGAAAATGAAGGAATTACACTAATCACTAATGTAATTATTAAGAAAATAGTTCCATTAAAAAATAGTGTTTCAATAGAAATAGAAGTTAATGGGAATAAACGAATTTTAGAATCTGATGCTATTTTATATTCAACTGGAAGAAAACCCAATATTGAAAATTTGAATTTAGAAAAAATTGGAATTCAATTTGATGAAAAAGGAAAAATTAAAGTTAATAAACATCTTCAAACATCACATTCTAATATTTATGTATTAGGTGATGTAGTAGGTGGATTACAATTTACATATATATCATTAGATGATTATAGAATAGTAAAATCACATTTATTTGATAATGGTAAATATAATTTAGATTTAAGAAATAATGTTCCTTATTCAGTTTTTATTAGTCCTTCATTTTCACGAGTTGGATTAACTGAAAAAGAAGCTTTAGACAAAGGATTTAAAATTAAAACTAATAGCATTTTAGCTTCCCAAATTATTAAAGCTAATGTAGTTAAAAATACTGTTGGAATATTAAAAGTTATTGTAGATGTTGATACTAATTTAATTTTAGGAGCTCATTTATTTGTAGAAGAATCTCATGAAATTATTAATCTTATTAAAATGGCGATGGATAATAAAATTAAATATACGTATCTTAAAAATCAAGTTTTTACTCATCCTACAATTATTGAAGGATTTAATGATTTGTTTGATTTTTAGTTATTTCTATCTAAGTATTTAATAATATTAAAGTAACTATTAATTATTATAAAAATAATGAAATTAATTTATCTCAATGATTAAATAATATGATAAAATGAATTGAAACATTAAAACTTTATTATTTTATTATTTAGAATCATTTAAAAATTAACAAGGAGATATTTTATGAATAATAGAGCAACACGTTTCTTTGGTTTAGGTGGATTTCAAGAAATAGGAAAGTCATCATGTGTCATTGAACATGATGATCAAATATTTATAGTTGATGCAGGTATTCAATTTGCTAATGGTTCAATGACTGGTATTAAAGGGATTATTCCTGACTATGAATATTTAATTGAGAACCAAAAAAAAATTCAAGGATTATTCTTAACACATGGTCATGAAGACCATATGGGAGGAATAATTTATTTGGTAGAAAATTGTGATATTAAAAGAATTGTAGCTCCTGCTGTTGGTATTTCATATTTAAAATTTAAATTTGATGAAAAGAAAGTTAAAACTAATATTGAATGAATAGAAATTTCAAAAGACTTAGTTTTAAATTATGGAGATATGAAAATTGATTTTTGGTCAGCTCAACATTCAATTCCTGATGCTTTTGGTATTAGATTATCTAATCGTAATGGATCAATGCTTTTTACAGGAGATTTTAGAATTGATTATACTCCTATTGGTTCTTACACTGATTTTGATAAACTAAAAAAAATTGGAGAAGAAGATTTAACGGTTTTATTTTCAGATTCAACTAATGCTATGAGACCATATCATTCACCAAGTGAAAAAGATATTTTAAAGAGTATTAGAGAATATATGGAAGAAGCACCAAAAAAAATCATTATTACTTTATTTGCTTCTAATATGTCTAGAATTTGTGCGATTGTTAAATTGGCTCAAGAAATGAATAAAAAAGTTTTAGCTTTTGGTAGATCAATGGTTAATGGTATAAATATTGCAAGGCAACTTGGGCATATTGATGTTGATGATTCAGTATTTATTGATAAAAAACAAGCAAGCAAATATGCAGATAATGAGTTATTGATTTTAACAACCGGTTCTCAAGGAGAACCATTAGCTGGTTTATCAAAAATGGCAGATGGTAAACATCCACAGGTATCAATAAAACATAATGATTTAATAATTTTTTCTTCATCTCCTATTCCTGGAAATAGAATTAAAATAGAATTGTTAATCAATGACTTATATAAACTTGGAGCTAATATTAAAGAAAATAAAATTGATGGATATTTACATACATCAGGTCATGCTTATCAAGAAGAGCATCAAAAAGTATTCGAATTAACTAAACCATCATATTTTTTTCCATATCATGGAGAATTTAGAATGTCTGTTGTTCATGGTCAAACTGCTATTAAATCAGGTGTTAGTCCTGAAAATGTAGTAATAGCTAATCTTGGTGATGTTTATGAAATGTTAGATAGAAAAATTTATAAGACAGGAGATAAAATAAATTCAAATCCAATCTATATTGATGGAGAAATTGCTTCAGCAAAAAACACAAAACTAATTATGGAAAGAGAACAATTAGGTGAAAATGGTTTTGTTTATGTATCAATGTTAATTGATAAAGAAAAAAATGAAATAATTGGTAGAGCAAAAATTATTACTAGGGGAACAATTTATGTTAATTCTTCTTCAGATGTTATATCGGAATTAAGAAAATTAGTTCATGGAGCGGTTTTATATAAAATTAAAAATAGTGATGATTGGAATTCAGCTAAATTAAAAAAATTAATTCAAGAAAGAATTAGACCATATTTTTATAAAACTAAAAGAAGAAATCCATACATTGTAATTTCTATTCAATATATTAATAATTTAAAATTGGTTGAAGATAAAACTGAACACGAAGTTAGTGCTTAATATTGTTCAATCAAATATAATTTGTTTCCTTTTCTAAAATAGGATTTGTTTTTCAATCTAAACCATATCTTTTACTTAGAAATGTTTCTCATTCTTTAAATATGTATATTTTGACATTTTTGTCTATTACAACTTCTTCCCTATCAAAACTTATTGATGGTAATCAATTTTTATTAATATTAGGTTTAAATGAATCAATTAAGAAATACCCATTAAATTTTTCATCATAAACATTAGAACATATTTCTTGTCATATTAAAGGTGACCAAAATAAATTTAAAAATGAAAAAAAGGTTTTTTTGAAGTAATTATTAAACCCTTTAACATATTTATAATTTGTTTTGTATAATCCTATTTTTTGTCTAAGTAAATTTTTTATAGAATAAAATTTTTGTATTTTTTCAATTTTACTTTCAGTAAAAATAATTATTTTTACATAATGATTTTGTTCTTTATCCACAAAAAAAGGATTTGAATAAAAAAAGTCATTTCTAACTGATGAATCCAAAATAAAACTACTTGCATAATTAATTAATTTACGAAATGAATCAATACTCATACCTACTTCAATAATGTTATTTGAAGTAAATTTTTTTTCACTTTTAATATTTAACAATGTGTTTCCAATAACTGTGTATCAAATATCATATTTATCACAAATATTTGCAAAATATTTTAATGCTTCAATATTTATATTATTTGACATATTTTTAATTATATATTAATTGTCAATGTTTAAAAAAGGATCATCATTTAGATTTATTGATTGAAAATAAAATTTACGACAAGCTTTAGATAATTTGTAAAAATTTCTTCAATTATTTTTATTAATAAATTTATTTCTTAAATTATTCAAATATTATCATTTATTTCAACTGATCTCAAATAATCAATATCATTTATTTCTGAATTAACTATATTTCATTGAAAAAAATATGGTGCAAAAGCCAATAATAAGAAATAATAAGATTTATTATTTACTATAATTCCTAGAAATAATGCAAAGTATATAATTGTTATACATAAAATTATTTCAATTAATTTATAATTCTTTTCGTATTGATTTATTATTTTTTCATCATACTTTTTAACTCCATAAAGATACAAAAATTCATTATTTTCTTTTATCGATACATTATTATTTTTAATCATTCATTTTATTTCACTATCCATTTTTATGTAATTAAATAATATTAATGTCATGGTAATTAAAATTAGATATCAACAAACTATATTTAGTCAATATAAAGCACTATTTATATCTTCAGCTGTTCCATAAAAATATAATGTATTTAAA
>CAYURK010000026.1:0-8094 GCA_964447225.1 uncultured Metamycoplasma sp. | reverse complement strand
CATTATCAAATGAAACACAATTGTTTATAGAAGAGAATCAAAAAAAATTTAAGTCAAAAGAATCTTTACCAAAAGATATTGATTCTTTTAATGAACTTATTGAAAGAATGAAAAGAGATTCTAATAGTATTAGAACAAATCACATTGATGATCTAATTAAAAATTCAAATGATGAAAAGCACAAAGAAGAATTGTTGGAAATAAAGTATAAAATAGTATTATCAAGGAAGGATAAATAAATGGCTTCAGCAAAGAAAAATCCAAAGAATAAAAAAACTACTACATCTAAAAAAGACAATGAACAAAAAAAGAGTTCATCTATCAAATTAGATAAAGCAAAAAAGGGTTCAACATTAGAAGTAGAGAAAAAGTCTATAGGATCTACAAAAAATAAGAAAGTTGAAAAAAAATCAAATAAATTAAAAGTTGATAATAATATTTCAGAGAAAAAAATTAAGAAAACTAATAAAAAAACAAATGAAATATCTGAAATAGATTTTGATGAAGTTGATATTGAAAAATCTGAATTTAATGATATAGCTAATAAGAATATAGCAATTGTAGTTGATCTTATTGATAAAGAACTTAAAAATAAAAAGAAAAAAAACTCAAAGAAAAAATCATTAACTCAAGATGAAGTAATGTCTTTTTTAGAAAAGAAAAAAATAGATATTTTTGATGAGGTAGATGAAGTTTTTAATATTTTAATTTCTAAAAAAATTATGACTGATGATATAGAACCTGATATAAATGAGATAGTAAATGAAAAAGATATTTATTCTCAATTAAGAAAAAAAGGTAATGATTTTGTAGACACAGGTATAGTTGATTTAGAAGAAACTTTCTCTGATGAAATAGATTTAAATTATGATACTGATGTTATTAATAAAATTTCAAATGAATTTAAAGATTTTGATTTAGATGATAGTGATGATGAATATAGTTATGATTATTATGATGATACAGTTGACATTGAAGAAAATGATAATGAGTTTTTTGATTCAACAAATGAATTTGTTTTCGAAGATTATTCAAATATAGAAAGAAATCAATTTTTTAAAGATGATAGAAAAATTCAATCATCTGAATTAAGAAATAAATTATCTGAAACTAATGATATTGTTAAATGATATATGAGGTGAATAGGTAAATATGGTAATCTATTATCTCCTGAAGAAGAATTGCAATTATCTAAAGATGCTGAGTTACCTGGAAGAAAAGGTAAAAAAGCTAGAGATGAATTAATTAAACGTAATCTTAGACTTGTAATCAATAATGCAAAGAAATATAAAAATAGAGGATTATCTTTTATAGATTTAATATCTGAAGGAAATTCAGGTATCATGAAAGCAGTTCAAAAATATGATTGAAGAAAAGGTTTTAAATTTTCTACATATGCTACTTGGTGAATTAGACAAGCAATTACAAGAGCTGTTGCAGATCAAGCAAGAACTATAAGAGTTCCTGTTCATATGGTTGAAACCATTAATAAAATAACAAAAATTAGACGTGAATTACAACAAGAGTTAGGAGATATGCCTACTGATGAACAAATTGCAGAAAGATATGGTGGAGATTTTACTGCTGAAAAAGTTAGATATACAAGAAGAATTAATGTTGATCCTATATCACTAGATAAAACTATTGGTAAGGGTGAAGATAGTTCAATTAGTGATTTTATAAAAGACAATAATGTTATTAATCCTGTTGAGTTTGCTGCACAAGAACAATTGTCAGAAATCCTTACTGAAATGATTGATGATAATTTAGATGAACAAGAAAAAATGATTATTCAAATGAGATATGGAATAGGTGAGGATAAAAAAGGCAACAAAATTAGAGTTCATTCACTAGATGAAATAGCAAAAGTTTTAGGAACAAATAAAGAAAAAATAAGACAATGAGAGGCTAAAATTATTAGAAAACTTAAACAGCCTCAAAAAATGAAAAAATTGAAAGAATTTTATAAAAATGAAAATTAAATTATATTAATATAATTTGTTATATGAAAAAATATAAGTGAGTAATTGTTGATACTATAACTATTATTTTGATTGTAGCAATAGCAATGATTTTTGTTGCTATTGGAAAATGAGATTGAAAATGATGTTCGATATTTTTCTTAATTTCATATTTTTTCAATACTATATTTGTAATTTTTTCAGTAGCTAATTTTGATAATCCAGCTGAAAAATTATCATGAATTTTTTTTATAATTACTATTCCTGCTGTTGGTCTTGTTTTTTATAGTTTATTTAGAATACGAAAGCAAATTGGTAATGATGTTTCAATTTATAATAAAAATTTTGAAAATTTTTTAATAAATAAATATAATGAAGATATCAATTTTGATAATTATAATCATCAAATAATAAAATGACAAACATCACTTGTTAAAAGAAATTTTTATTACACAAATTTGAGTACTTTTCAGCATGGTTATGATGCTTATGAAGAATTATTAAAAGATATAAAAAAAGCTAAAAAATATATTCACATTGAAATGTATATTTTAAAAGAGTCTGAAATTTATGAAAAAATTAAAGAAATTTTATTTCAAAAAATTAAAGAAAATGTTGAAATTAAAATAATTTTTGACAAGTTTGGTTCATGAAAAGTACCTATTGATGAATTTAAGCATTTAGAGAAAAATGGAATAGACTTTTGTTTTTTTAATATTCCATATTATCCATATGTAAGAACTGGTGATAATCAAAGACTTCATCGTAAGTTTTTTATTATAGATGGAGAAGTTGTTCATTTTGGTGGCTTAAATATTTCAGATGAATATTGCTCTTTTAGTAAAAAATATGGCTATTGAGCTGATTTAAATTTTAAAGCAACAGGCAGAATAATAAATGATTATGAAAGCATTTTTATATATGATTGAAATAGATGTAAAAAAGAAAAATTAAATATTGCTAAATATAAAAATGATGAAAAAATTAAAGATTTTAATAATATAATGTTAACTTTTAATGAAGGTCCTGATATTAGACAATCATATTTAGAGGATTCAATAGATTATTGAATTAATCAATCTACAAAGAATATTAAAATTGCTACTCCTTATTTTATTCCATCAAAAAAAATTCTAAATTCTTTAAAAAATGCTATATCAAGAGGGGTCGAAATTGATATATGTATTCCAGGAAAACCTGACAAAAAATTTACTTATAAGGCAACATTATTTTATTCAAATGAATTAGCAAAATTGGGAGCAAACATTTATATTTTTAATGAAACATTTATACATTCTAAGTTTGGAATATTTGATGATAAATTTACTTATATTGGAACAAATAACCTTGATATAAGATCTTTTTATTCAAATTATGAATCAATAAATGTAGTTTTTGGTAAAAACATAGTTGAAGAATTAAATAATGTATTCGATTCATATAAACGAATATCAAATAAATCTAATTTTAATAAGAATAACTCATTCAGATATAAGTTTAGATTATTTTTGTTCTCTTTACTTTCACCATTAATGTAGTTATATTTCTTCTTTTTTAAAAGTAGTAAATTTTCCTGTGGAAGAGTCAAACAACAAATCAATTGTTCCTATAGAACCATTACGATGTTTTGCAATATTTAGTTCTGTTAAATGTTTTTCTTTTGGAGCATCATCATTTTTATTGTAATAATCATCACGATATAAAAAAGCAATAATATCTGCATCTTGTTCGATTGATCCTGATTCTCTTAAATCAGACATCATAGGTTTTTTTGATTCTCTTTCTTCAACTCTACGATTTAATTGTGATAAAGCAACAATAGGCACATTAATTTCTCTAGCAAGTTGCTTTAAAGAACGAGAAATTTTAGAAACTTCTTGTTGTCTATTTCCTGAATATTTAGAATCTAAAGGAATTAATTGCATATAATCAATAATAATTAAATCAAGATTATTTTTTTCTTTTAATCTTTTTGATTTTCAAATTATTTCATCTAATTTAATAGAACCTGAATCATCAATAAATAAGTTTTTATCTTTAATTTTTTCAAAAGCAACTAAAATGTTTTCTTTTTCTTCTTTCGTTAAACGGGATGGTTCTTTAAATTTATAATTATTAACATATGATATTGCAGAAAGCATTCTTTGCATTAATTGTTCTGCAGGCATTTCTAATGAGAAAAAGGCTACAGATTTATTAGAAAATAAAATAGCATTCATAGCTAAATTAAGAGCAAAAGCTGTTTTTCCAACTGATGGTCTTGCTGCCAAAATTATTAAATCTCCATTTTGCAATCCTGTTGTTATTTCATCTAAATGACTAAATCCTGTTTTTAATCCTTTTATTTCTTTTTTGTTAGAAAATATTTCTTCTAAAACTTTTTTAGCAACTTCACTACCTTTTTGGAATTCAGTTATAATTTTTCGATCTTCAATTTTATATAAATCATTTCTTATATATTCAATTAATTTTTCTGAATCAAGAGTATCAATATCTTTTAAAGATGTTTCTAAAGATTCTTTAATTCTATTTTTGGCATTATTCTCATTAATATTAGATAAGTAAAAATTAAGCGATGAAACATAACCTGCTTTATTAAGTAAATTACTAATATATTCTTTAGTTAATATATTAAATAATGAATTGTCATTAATATATTTGTTTATTATGGTAATATCAAATTCTTTAATTTCTTTGTTATAAAAGTGTTTAAACATTTCAAACATTGCTTGATTTTCTTTTGATGAAAAATAACTGCTATCTAAAAACAAAAAAACTTGTGATATTTTGTCATCAATTTTTCTATTTGTTAATATTAAACCAAGTAAAGCTTCTTCTATATCATTAATATCATTTTTCATTTTATTCACCTTTTACATTAATTTTTAAAATGGCTTCTACTCCTTCAAATAATTTAATTTTTATTTTAGTTAATCCTAATGAATTGATAGAAATATGAGGAAGTATATGTTTATCTAATTTAATATTTTTTTCAAGTAACTCTTGTGATACTTTTTTTGATGTGATAGATCCATGAACAATATCATGTGTTGTTTTTAAATAAAAATTAAGTTCAATATTTTCTAACATATTTTTTAATTCAATGGCTTTATTTTTATTAATTTCAAATTGTTGTTTTTGATTTTCTTTTTTTATTTCTAATTGTTTAATTGTTTCTTTATTAATAGGAACAGCATAACCATTTTTTATCAAAAAATTAGTTCCAAATCCATCTGATACTTCAATTATTTCATTAATATTATATTTGTTATATTTTTTAATCATTATTACTTTCATATTATTCACCTATACTTTTGAAGAAATTATTGCTTGGATAATATTATCTACAAATATATCTAATGTTTCATTTGCAGCAGAATCACTAATTGCCGCTGCTGCATCAAAATGACCCCCACCTCCAACAGCTTCTGCAATTAATTGAACATTGACACCTACTGATCTTGCACTTAATTTATATATTGGATTATTTGACATATTTGTTCTAGGTAATTGAGCAATAACAAATGCAGCTTTTCTGCCTTCAATTTTAAGTATTTCATCTGCTGCCATTGATATAACATCAATTGGAACAATATCATTTGTGTATGATAATCAAAATCCTGGTTTAATTTCTCTTGATTTAGATATTATTTCAATAATTTTATTGTTAGTTTCTTCAGATATTTTCAAAATTGAAAGAGCTTCTTCAACTGATGCACCCATGTCTTCTAATAATGCTGCTGCTGCAAACGTTCTTGAACTTGCAGATTTTCTAAATTGATTTGTATCTAAGTAAATTCCATTTAATAACATTTGAGCTCCCAATGGACTAATGCATTGTTGAAATTCATTAAACTGTATTAATTCAGTAATTATTTCTGAAGCAGAGGATGCAGTTGATTCAATATATATGTTTAGAGTATCTACTACATCATTTAACTTTGAAACACGATGATGATCAAAAATAAATAAGTTATCACGAATAACATTTTCAAAAACTTCTGGATTTTCAATTCTTGTTTCTTCGCTACAATCTACAATAATAACCAATGTGTTGTCTTTATTAAATGATTTTATTTTAGATTTGGAAATAAAAATATCTAATGGATTTTTAATATATTTATTTACAGCTTTTTTTCCTGTTTCATCAAAAGTAACATTTTGTATAAAAACATTTTTGTCATATGATTTTGCTATTTCATATAAAGCATATGAAGCACCTAAAGCATCTAAATCTGCAAATTTATGTCCGTAAATAATAACATTTTTAACATTTTTATCTTGTAATTTAATTTTTAGATTGTTAGCAACTAATTTGATTTTGGTTTTTGATTTAAGTACTCCTATTTCAGCTGAAGAACCATATCTTTTAGTTTTTTCAATTGAAGAAATTACAGTAATTTGATCTCCTCCTCGTGTTTGAGATTGATATAGAGCAGTTTTAGCCATCTCAGTTAATTCTAGGTAACTTGTTGAATCAGCACCAAAACCAATTGATAAAGATAATCTTGATTGTTCAATTTTAGTTTCATTAATTTTTTCAAAATCTTTGAAGTTAATTGCTATCATTTTGTTTAAATTTTCTCTATTTGTCAAAATGATAAATTTACCTTCCATGTATTGACGATGCATTAAATTATATTTTTTAGATAAATTTTCTAATAAGTCATTAACAGCTCTTTGAATTTTAAAATTTTGTTCATCAGTAAATGATGATCTAAATAATTGATAATTATCAATTTCTATTTCTCCAACTACTAATTTTTCAGATTCATAAAAATAAGTTGCAGAATATTCCTGGGTAATATCTCTTAATACCAATATCATTTCTTCTGCTACAAAATTGATTTTGTAAACATATTCATCATATTTAAATATTTTTTTGAAATTAACAAAATTATTTTTAAAATTCTTATCATCATTAAAAAATTCAATATTTTCATTAATAATTTTTTCTCCAAATCTTTCACTTATAAAATTAGAAACTCATAAAACATTTCCGTTTGGTTGAAAAACAATAATTCCTATTGATAATGAGGAAATTAAATTTTCCATATAGTAATTAATTCCATTATTAATACTTTTTGTTTTGCTTTTTTGTTGAGCTAAACTAGTTCATATATAAAAAATAATAATAATTGGGAACAAAATTAATAAAACATATATGAAAATTTTTATTGTAAGGTCATTGCCTGTATTTTGTAATTTGAGATTGTAATGTAATAGTAAAAAAAGTGCTAAAAAAACACCTAATACTAATAAACTTAGTAATGATACAAGCATTGTTCTTTTAATGAATTTTTTTGTTTTTTCAAGCATTTTTACCTAAACCATAGTATTAAAGTAATTTACATTATAACACATTATAATGTACTAATGTAATTTAGGAAAAGGTTCATCATAGGAATTCCTATTTGTTTTGTTTTATTATAAAATAATTTTTTTTGAAATTCACAATGTGGGAAACTTTAAAAAAACCAGTAAAATCATATAAAATTAATTTACCTTATTTGTTATAAGTTTGTTAATATCTAATCTATAACATTGAATTTATAAAAAAATATTTTTTCATTAGTAAAATATCATTATTCAAATACATTTTTGACTATAAAAACTGCATCTTGAATTAAAAATAAGGAGTTATTATGGAAAACTTTGTTTTTTTAATATGCTCTTCGCAGTTTTTAACAATTGAAGATTATAAGAATCTAAGAAAATTGTATTTACCTATTGTTGGTGCTTTTTCAGTTCAAATTTATGAGTATCTATTTGATTTATTTATAGAAGATAAGAAAAAACTATTTAATATAGACGAAATATGTAATCATTTGCAAATTAATGCTTCAATTTTTGTTGATTCTTTACATAAACTTGAAGCTGTAGGATTGGTCTCTTCTTATTTAAAAAATGATAAATCTTCATATTTGTATAATCTTTATAAACCTAATGATATTGAATTATTAAACAAAAATCCTTTACTAAAGTTTCACTTAATTAAAGTTATCGGTCAAGTAGAATATGACAAAATTTATTTTGATTATAAACAAAAATTTATTGATAAAAGTAATTATGTAAACATTTCAAAAAAATATCAAGATGTATTTTCTACTAATTTTGAAGAAAATATTGTCTA
>CAYURK010000025.1:0-8276 GCA_964447225.1 uncultured Metamycoplasma sp. | reverse complement strand
TAATGTATTTAAAAATACTAATAAAAAATTAGTTGTAATAGGTAAAGGTGATAAAAAATATGAAAAGCTTATTAAAAGAAATAAAAATATAATTTATCTAGGAAAGAAATATGGAGAAGAATTAAATAATTATTACAAAAGATCAAAATTTTTATTTTTACCTTCTAAATATGAAGGATTTCCATATGCAGTTGTTGAAGCTTTAAGCAATGGTTGTGTTCCAATTATTTTAGATACTTTTATCTCTGTTAATTTTTTTAGAGAAGTATCAATTGTTTTAAACAAAAATATTAGAACAAAAAAGATGATTAATACAATAGAAAATTTGTGTATTAAATATAACAGCGATATGTCAAATAAATGTTTTGAATTTTCATTGAATAATTTAACTAAAGAGAAATTTGAAATTAAATGGATAGAAATTATCAATAAATTTACTAACCTTAGTTAATGATAATTGTTAAAAAACTAATTTTTAAATACTATTAACTTAATTAAACACATTATTGAATTTCATGGGTGTGAAAATTAATAACAAATAATGCAACTACTATTCCTATAATGAAAATTAACATTGTGATATATCAGGCTTTTCCACTCATTTTAATTTCATGTAAAAATTCTGGTAAAAATTCAATTATTGAAATAAATAATAAAAATGAAGCAGATAATAATTGAATAATATGAAGTGCTAATTCATTATCAATTGAATATCATCCAATAACAGCTCCTATAATTACTAAAGGAATTATTAAACTAATAGCTATTAAACTATTAATAGTTGCTTTTTTCTTATTAATACCCATATCTATTTGTCTATAGTAAATAATTAACTCTTCTGGAAAAATATGAACTAAAAATGAGCATAAAAAAATAATATTTGCAACTGTTACACCTTCGCGTGCAATTTGTGAACACAAAATCCCTATGATGATTCCATCAGGTATTCTATGAGTTAATAAAAAGAAAATAGCCATTGCTTTTGACTTAGGATTATAATCAGAAACATTAAAAATCATTTCATCATGACTATGAGTATGAATTTCTGACTTTGCTTTTCTTCTTGCAAACATATATTTAAGACCTAATGACAAAAGTAATCCAAAAAGAACAACACCAGCTATAACACATCCTACAACAGTCTTTACAGCAACTTCATTATTAATAATACTAGCAAAATATTCATCCAAATGTGTTTTAGACTCACCTATGAACAAAACAGTAGACATTATCAAGAAGAAACCTGAAGAAAATGCATATAAATATCTATTTGCGTTTTTTGTAATTGTAGGTTTTAATAAAGGGAGCAAAACACCACATAATATTGGTATTCCTGCAACAACCAATGAGATAACACTAATAACAGTTATTAAAATTTGAATAGGGGTCATTTTACTTGACCTTTCTACGCAAACTTTCTTGTTTGCATTTTTATTTTATCAAATATTTTTTAACTTAAATATTTATATTTAAGTAAAATTTATTTACATTTTAAATTTTATGAAATCAAAAGTAAAAAAATTTCTAAAAATTGGAATTCCAACCATATCAATTGCAGGTATTGTTACCCTCTTTGTATGTGTAAGTGGTGTATTAGTAAAATCTCCACTTGTAAGTATTGGTGGTTCTACTGCTGTATTGCCATTAATAAATGAATTTTCTAAATCCTATAATAATATTGATATTGTTACATCAGCAGGTGGTTCTGGTGCTGGTATAAATTCAATTATAGAAGGAACAAAAGAAATAGGAATGGCTTCAAAAACTCCTTTTAGTCCTGAGGAATTATTAAATCAAGAAACATGAAAAAATAAAAAAGTTAAAACATTAACAATAGCTTGAGATGGAATTGGTATAGTATATAAACCATCAAACAAAAAAGGTGAAGTTATAAATATTAATGAAAATACATTAGCTAAAATATATACTGCTTTTAGTGGTGTTAAAAAACTAAAACTTGGTGAATTGTTAGAAAATGAGGATGAAACTAAAATAATTCCATATGCAAGAAATGGTGGAGCAGAAATATCTGGTACGGCTGATGCATTTCTAAAATATTCTAATCTTAAATATGAAAATTCCAATTATTGAGAAACGTTAGAAAAAGAAGGACTAACTGAAAAAATAAAAAATAATTTAGAAAAGGGTAATTATGGTTCTAATGTTATTCAAACTGCTGAATCTAATTCTCAAACATGAAATAGAGTAAAAGATGGTCCTATGGGATCAATGACTTATTTATCAGCAGGATTTATTATTGAACATCAAAAAGAAATTGAAAGTTATGGATTTAAAATTGCTAAATATAAATCTAAAAATATTGTTGATGAAAATGGTTCATCAAACATAACAAACGGATATGAATGGTATCGTCCACTTAATTTAATGTATTCAATTGATGTAATTAAAGATAATAAGGATATTAAAGAAATGTTAAATTGAATGATATTTGATGGTAATGCAGAAAAAATAATTAAAGATAATAACTATACTCCATTAACTATCGAGCAAAAGGAATCAATGAAAATAATAGAAAATGGTCTGGAATCATTTGTAGAAAATTGAGATAGCAAACTTGGATATTGTGGTGCAAAAAACAATTCAGTTGATGAAGGTTAAATAATGAACTATAAAAATAATAAAAATGATAGTAAGCATAAAATATTAAATGAATTTGCTAAATGATCATCATTTAGTTTTTCACTAATCATAGTTTTAATGTTTGTTATTTTAGTTGTGTTTATTTTAATATTTGCAATTAAAGGTTTTAAAAATTTTGGATTTGTTAATATTCTATTTAGTAGTTCATTTAATCCATCAAAAGACCAGTATTCTTTTTGAATTCCATTTAGCATAACTTTACTAACATCAACAATTGCCTTAATAGTTGCTGTTCCTTTAAGTGTTAAAGTTGCTTTATTTACAAAATATAGATTTCCAAAAAAATATCGAAAATCAGTAATTATTTTATTTCAAGTATTAAGTGGTATTCCTTCTGTTATTTTTGGATTATTTGCAGAACAATCATTAGGAAAACTATGAACTGTTATGTTTGGAATTAATTCTAACTCTATTTTTAATAGTTCCATAATGCTTTGTTTTATGGTTGCTCCTACTATTGTAACAATGACAATTGATACTTTGAATAATATTGATGATACTTTAATATCAAACCCTTTAGCTCTTGGAGACAATAAAACAAGAGCAATTTACAAAGTTGTAAAAAAAGCAGCTAGACCAGGAATTATTGTTGCAGTTATTTTGGCTATTTCAAGAGCTATAGGTGAATCAATGGCTGTATCAATGTTATTGCAAGCTTCACCATCTAATGAAATAATTAATACTGATTTTGGTAATCTATTAAATTCATCTACTCAAACAATAGGAGCTTTTATTTCTACTTCCATGTTTGCTGATAAAGATCCTGAAAAAATTAGACCATTATTGTATTCATTCGGATTTGTCATGTTAATTCTATCAATGATTTTAAATATGTTTATTTTTTCATTTTCGAGAAAAAAACACAAAAATAAAAATTCTAAATTCACTAAAATTGAAAAAATGATTTATGAATATGTTTCATGACCTTTTATTAATATTAAAATTATATGATTAAAAATATTATTTAATCCTAAAACTAAAATAACAAAAAATAATATTAATGATATTTCTTTATATGTAAAAGAAAGAAATCAAAATTACAAATTTTCAAAAGTTTATCCAGGCTGAAAAATATTTTGAGAGATTTCTTGTTCTCTTTTATGTTTTTCATTTATTTTTTGAATCGTAGGAGACATTGTGATTAAAGGAATAATAGGAGCAAGTAATGAACCTACTCTATATTGAGTTTACTCCAAAAATTCAACAGCTCAATCATTAATAAATACATTATTAATTATTTTGGTTTGTTTAGTAATAGGATTTCCACTTGCATTAATTGTTGCTATATACTTAAATGAATATTCCATAAATAAAACTTCTAAAAAAATTATATTGTTTTTTTTAGATTCACTAGGCACTACTCCTTCAATTATTTTTGGTATGTTTGGAATGCTATTGTTTATTCAAACATTTGGATGAACATCTAATGGAATTTATGGAAATTCATTAATAGCTGGAGCACTTACACTAATCATCGTGGTACTACCATCATTTACTAGATTAGTGGAACAAAGTTTAAAAAATATCCCTGATGAAATAAGATCAAATTCATATGCTTTAGGTAATACAAAATTACAAACAATATTTAAGTTAATATTACCAATGGCATTAATATCAATTACTACTTCAATTATTACAACAATTGGTAGAATATTTTCAGAAACAGCTCCATTATACTTAACTGCAGGACTTTCATCATCAAGTTATTCTATGCTAGATAGACCTGGTACAACACTAACAACTCAAATATATGCTCAAATATTTTCTCCAAACATTAATTCTATTGATATTCAATATCAAGCAGCATTTACAACAATACTATTTATTTTGTGTTTGATTTTAATAGGATATATTGCCATACCAAATAGAGTAAAAATAAAAAATTGATTTAGTGATATTTGAAATTTACATATTAAAGAAAAAGATAAATCTCAAAACAACTAGTGATTTTAGTTTTTAGGTAAATAATAGTATGATAAAATTTTTTAATGCAAACAAATACTCAAACTATACAAGAAAAAATTGCTAATTCAAAAGGACTCTATTTTGAAATATTATTTAATGATTTATTCTTGAAATCAGAAAAATTTAAAAAATTTTTTTTAAAAGAAATAAGTAAAAAAATTTCTACTAAATTTCATAAAAATAGTTCAAAAATACTACAATGGAAAAATGAAAATGGTGAACAAAGAAAACCATTTGACTTTGAATTAGATATAAAACATGACAATTCAAGTTACAAATTTCTTATAGACATAAAATATAGATCAGATAATAAATTTATAGAAAATGAATTAAAACCACTAGTAAAATCAATTAACAATGACTGTTTATCAAAAGGGATAAAGTGTTTTTTGGTTTTTGTTGTATGGTCTCCTAATTTTTATTCAATTAATCCTAGAAAATCAAATTTTGTTTCTATGAAAATAATTTTAAGTAAATACAATAAATTACTAAATAATTAATTTAAAAATCATTTAAATTTATTAATGAAGGTTTTTTAAAAACTATCTTTTTTTAATTCCTAATTCTTTTAATTGTTCATCATAAATTTCTGATGGAGATTCAAACATAACATCTATTCCATTAGCATTTTTGGGAAATGCAATTACTTCCCTAATTGAATTTTCATTGGCTAATATCATAACCAAACGATCAATACCAATTGCCATTCCACCATGTGGAGGAACTCCATATTGAAATGCATTAATAAAAAAACCAAATTTATTTTTAATTTCTTGATCACCTAATTTAAGAACTTGAAACATTTTTGTTTGTAATTCTTTTGAATGAATACGAATTGAACCTGATGATAACTCATAACCATTTAAAACCAAATCATATGAGCGAGCTTTTACTTTCCATAAATCAGAATCTAAATATTTAATAGTTTTTTCAGAAGGAGCAGTGAATGGATGATGTGCTGGTGCAAATTCATTATATTCATTAATTTCAAACATAGGTCAATCAGTAATTCAAACAAATCTATATTCATTATTATTTGATAAATTAAATAATTCATTCAATTTTGTTCTTACTGCACCTAATGATTGAGTTGACTCATTGTATTTTCCTCTTGTAATAAACAAAGTAGCATCTTTAATTTTAAAATCCTTAATAATTTTATTTAATTCATTTGAAATAGAATCATTTAATGAATTTGAATTAAAATTACTATTATTGATTTTTATAACAATTAATTTATCTGTTTTATTTTTTAGTGCTATTTCTTCAAGAATTTTAATTTCTTTATTGCCAATTTGTTTATCAAAAATTAAACCTTTTATTGATTCAAATCCTTTAAAAATAATTGAAGATGATTTTGATAAATATTTAGAAAAATCAATTAATTTATATTCATATCTTAAATCTGGTTTATCTGTTCCATATAAATCGATAGCATCATCATATTTCATTCTTTCAAAGGGAGTTTTAATTTTTACATTAACTACTTTCATAATATCAATGAATAAATTTTCCATTAATTTAAATAAGTTTTCTTCATCAACGAATGACATTTCAATATCCAATTGAGTAAACTCAGGTTGACGGTCTTTTCTCATATCTTCATCTCTGAAGGCTCTTGATAATTGAAAATATCTTTCAACACCTGAAACCATTAATAATTGCTTATACAATTGTGGAGATTGAGGAAGAGCAAAAAATTTTCCACTATTTCTTGTTGGTACTAAATAATCTCTTGCTCCTTCTGGAGTAGATTTAGATAATATAGGTGTTTCAATTTCTAAAAAGCTATTTTTATCAAATCAATCTCTTGCTATTTTGATAATTTTATGTCTTAGTAAAAGATTATTAAACATTTTATTTCTTCTTAGATCTAAATAACGATATTGAAGTCTTGTGTCTTCTTTAGCTTGAACTTCATCTTTAATTTCAAAAGGAATATCAATAGCTTTTGATAAAACTTCATATTTTTTTACTTCAACTTCTCACAAACCTGTATTTAGTTCTTTATTTTGATTTTTTCTTTTTTTAAGAATTCCTTCAACCTTTAAAACTGATTCTTTTGTGAAATTTATTTTGTCATTAAAAATAAGTTGAACAATAGCAGTCCTATCTCTTAAATCAACAAAATTAAAAGAACCCATTTTTCTAATTGTTTGAGCTCAACCATATAGTGTAACCTTTTCGCCTTCTTTTAATTTTAGAATGTCAATATTTGCAAATGATTTCATAACATTTATTTTAATAACTCCTTAATTTTATTTTCCAGATCATTTAATTCAACATTAATATTTTTTCCATCTTTTTTAATTGTTCATTGATCTGTATCATGCTGTTTTAATTCTTGAAAAATGATTAATTTAGTTTTATTTTTTAAAGCCTCATCTAAAAGTTTTTTAAATTTCTTTACATTATAGTTATACTCAATCACAAAATTTTCATTTCTTAATTGATATATTGTTTTTCTTATTTTGTCATATTGATTATCTTTTTCAATTAGAAAAAAAACATCAATGTTATTTTTTAAATCAGAAATTTTTTTACTATATTTAAGAATTTCAAAAATTCTTTCAACACCAACACCAAAACCAACTCCATTTATTACAATGTTAGAATCATTTTTTACTAAATCAAGATAGCAACCTCCACCAATTATAGTAACTTTAGAACCTAATGCTTTAGATAATGAAACAAACTCATAAACGATATTTGAATAGTAATCAAGACCTCTTACAAGCGAATAATCAACTTGATATTTAATTTTCATATCATCTAAAATAGACAAAATTTCATTAAATTCTATTTTTGTTTTATCAGATCAAAAATCACATATTTTAGGAGCATTTTTTACAACATCAAGTTTTGAGTCATTTTTATCATCTAATATTCTTAATGGATTTTGATTAATTCTATTTTGAGAAATTTCTGATAATTTATCTTTATTTTTTAAAAAGTATTTTTTAAGTTCATCAATATATTTGTTTCTTTCTTCTTTTGTTCCAATACTATTAATATGTAATACATAGTCATCTATATTTAAATTTTTTAACAATGTTGAAGCTAATGAAATTGTGTCAATAATTGAATTAATATTTAATTCATTGGTAAATTCTACCCCTATTTGATAAAACTGTCTTAACCTACCTTTTTGAGGTTTTTCATATCTAAACATTGAATCGATATAATAAAGCTTATTATATTCTTTAATATGATTTAATTTATTTTCAATTATAGCTCTTCCAACAGGAGCTGTTCCTTCAGGTTTTAAAGCTAATTCCCGGTCTCCATGATCTTTAAATTTATATAGTTCTTTAGTAACAATATCACTTGATTCACCTGATGAATCTCTAAATAATTCTAATGATTCAAAAGCTGGAGTAATTATTTTTTTTACATTATATGTTTTTGCTAATTTTTCAAATGTTTCAAAAATTCTACGATATATTAATTCGTCTACTCCATATATATCTTTTGTTCCTCTTGGTTTTGATATCAAAATTACCTCTCTAATTAAATAAAAAAACAGGATCCTAAAAGGATAACCTGTTTCCTTTTAAAATGTAATTTAAATTATACATTTTTTTATTTATAGTTATTTTATATTATTAATACCTTTAAATGTTTGTTCTTTAACTTTTTCTGTATCTCAA
>CAYURK010000024.1:0-8734 GCA_964447225.1 uncultured Metamycoplasma sp. | reverse complement strand
ACTAATGCTATTAGATCGCCATCGAATTATTATACGGGTAATGATAATATATATAAATATTCAATTTCTAAAACATACTTTAATGGTCAAGATGAAAAATATGCCACTTTTGTAATGAAAATTTTTTTAGAATCTATATCTAGTCATTCTCAATTATTGTCTGATGCAAAAAATATATATGGATTAGTATTTGAAAAAGAATATACAGTTAATGTTAATGAATGAGCTTTTGCTTTACCAACTAAATCAGACATTGATGACTATAAACAAAATAATGAAACACTTTTATCTCCATTATTGAATATAGCAAATAAAAATGTCATTCTTTATGCTCCTAAAGTTCTAATACCATATGAAATTGCTAAAGAAAAAGGGGTTGAAGAACTAATTAATAGATTTAAAAGAGGAGCAAAAGATTTTGAAACTCCTGATTCTTTTTATTATGTGTCTTCTAATGGTCAAGGAAGGGATATATCTTTTGAAATAGAATCTTTAGAGACTGATGAATCAGATAGTAACGTTTTAATAATTAATATGAAAATGATAATTGATAAAGGAAAATTAGCTTACTCTGGTAAATATACTAAAAAATTCAATATAAATTTATGAAAATTCCAATAAAATAGGTAAATTTATTCAAGTTTTACTATGTGGAAAACTTTTTTTTAAATTCCATTTCATTAAGTAAAATCAGGCTTTTTTGTTAAAAAAAGCATAAAAATATAGTTTTTAATCATGTTTTTAGGTAAAAAACTAGTATTTTTTAAAATTTAAACCATTTTTTATATTAAAATTTTACTTGAACTGTCTATTTTTTAATTATGTTTTAAAAGTTCAGTGTTGTTTAACTATTAATTTAATTTAAAAAATAAAAAGTTCAATGTCTCTTCGCACCATAAATTTAAGTTTTTAGTGTTGATGAGAAAAATAAACATATTATAAAGGAGAAAATATGAACAAAGATCAGTCTTCACAACATGAAACTAAAAATAAAGATGAAATTGTTGTTGTTGTAAACAATACAGATTCAAGTCCTGAAGCACCTATTAGTTTGTCTGAAGTTGAAACTAAAAGAGAAATTAATGATGCTGACAAAATGTCTGTTGATTCTTCACTAGTTTCAAGTGAAACTTCTTTTCAAGTTAAAAATCAACAAGAAGGTCAAAAATTCTCAGGAACTCTTTCATACGAAGATGTTATTTCTCAAACACAAGAGTTAATGGATATTAGAAATACTAATATTGATTATGCAGCTGAAGAAGCTAAAATGAGAAAAGAAAAAATTGAAGGATTGACTGAGCATTTTAATGATCTTAATGCTAAACCTTTATCTTCAGTTGATTCATATTCAAGTTATAATCTTGTTTTAAATAAATCTATTTGAAACTACAATGAAGTTGAACAAAGAAATATAAAATTCAGCATTTTAGATTTAGCATTGCAAACACATATCTACCTATATGATGGTACAATCATTCCTTTAGATGAAGTTCAAAAATTAATTGAGAATTTTATAGAAACAGTTAAAGAAAACATTGTTGCTGGATACCCAGTTATTTTAAATTCTGCTTTAATTGTTGATGTTATAAGATTTGATAGATCAAAAATTATTCCTATTACAATTGCTAATCCTAAATTGATACCTCCAATTGGTGTTATTGAATGACAATCATTTGTTAGAAATGAAGGTAAAAATCATTTAGTGATTGAAGCATTCATTAAATTGTTAGATAATGCTTTATCAAATGGTCACGAATGTGAATTTTTCCCAGGTACAATTATGGTTAGAAATGCTTCAGGGATTACATCACTATATGTTTCAGAATCAGCTGCAGCAAAATTTAACTCATCAATTAAACCTTCATCTCCAAAAAATAAAGAGTAATTTTAAAAACTAAAATTATTTTAAATTTTACAAGGAGGTCAAGATGAGTTATGTCAAAAAAAACATGAAATATCTAAAACAAAGACAAAAAAATTTAGAATTTTTTGAAACTTATCTAGATATCTCAAAATTACGTGTTCTTCAAATTCTTAATGAAAAACAAAAATCTCTTGATACTTTAAAAAACATAAAACGTACAAACTTAGAATTATTGGATTCAATAAATAAAAATTTTTTTAAAAATGAAAAAACTTTTGTTGAATCAAATGATAAAGAAAGAAAATCAAGAGAAGAATTATTCTTTTTAGTAGATGCAAAAGAAAATGATGAATATGCTGAAGTAATGTACAAAAAAATGGAAGAATTCCTTGAAGCTAATGTTAAAGAAGGAGATTCTGTTATTACATTTGGGACAAGAGTAAATTTAATTGCACAAAAATTGGAATTAAATATTATTCAACATTTTCCATATGAAGTATATTTAAATCAAAGTGAATTTATCAATAAGTTAGCAACTTTAATTGAAACAGCTTTTAAAAATGGAATTTTCACAGATTCAACATTAATTGTCGCTCAACAAAATCAAGATAATCGTAAATTGGTAATGAAAAAATTGGCTCCATTTGAAAGTGAACAATTTGAGAGCGAAAATGAAGAAGTAGCAGAAAATCGTTTATCAGGTCAAACAAATGAATTTGATAAAAATAAACAAAATTCTTCAGTAGATTATTCAAAATTCTTTGAAAAAATTGATATTAAAAAAATATCATGAATTCCAAATATTTCATTTTTTAAGATTAAATTACTTAAAGCTATCATTAAACAAAATGTGGTTGAATTAAAATTAATTGAAGAAATTCAAAGATTAAAACTTGAAATTCAATTATTGGATGAAAAGAAAAATAATATTGATGATGAATTGTTGATAATTCAACGTAATGTTAACAGAGTTAGAAGAGAAAAAGAAACTGAATCAGCTATTGTTCTATATTCAGCATTTAAAGTTAGAAGTTCAGGAACAAGTATTTTAGATGAAGTTAGAAAAAAACGTGATGAAGATGATGTTTTGTATAAAAGAAAAGGAGGTGCTAATTAGATGAATAAATTATTATTAGCTACTCCAACTGAACCTAAATTACTAGAACAATTTTTGAATGAATCTAATGAATCTGTTAAAAAAATAACTTTAGTATCTGTAGATTATCCAACTATTGAAGTATCTAATGGTGGTTATGTTCAAAAAGATAAAGCTGCACAAAGTGTATTTAACAAAAAACAAGATCAAGCAGCTATGTTTGATGTTGTTGGACTAATTATTGATATTGATACTAAAGAATCTAATTCAAATTCAAAAAAGTTAAACAATACTGAAAAAAAAGACAATTATAGTTTAGGAAAAAAAATATTTATAATAGCAAATGAAGTGATGTTTATATCACATGAAAAGCAAAAGTTAATTTCAATTAATGGGAACTTTGATGTTTTACCAAGTGAATTAATTTCTAAAGTTTATACAAATTTTTCTGATCTTAAATCTGCTGATCTAAATGAATTGGAAGATTTATTAGAATTATCTAGAGATGAAACAGCAATTAAAGCTTTCTATAAATTAGGAAATTATTTTACAGCTAAAAAATATGAAATTAATAATAATATATTTAGTTTAATTGAACATCAAGATCAAGCTGAATTAGTTGCTAAAAAAGTTATACTTAAAAAAATGGTAGCTTGAGAAATAAGAAAATAATAATTTAAAGGAGAAATTATGAAAGAAAAAGAACTTACAATAATTTCTATTAAGGATGACATAATTGTTGTTGAAGGACAACATCAATATAAATTCCTTGAGGAAATTAAATTTGGTAAAGAAATTAATGGTGTTGTTATAAAAGCTAATTTTCATAGGGCATATGTAGCCTTAGTTGGTAAATCAACACAAGAATCAATTAAAGTTGGTGGTAAAGCATTTGCAACAGGTAAACCTTTTACTGTTTCAATTTTAAATAACTTTTTTGGATCAATTATTGATGTTAACTCAAATGTTTTAGTTAATAAAAATGATTCTGCAGAAGATGTAGTTAAAATTCTTGCTCAAAAATTTGCTTTATCAGAAGCTAAACCTTTATATACAAGAAAAGAAGTTAATCAACCATTACAAACAGGAACATCAGCTATTGATGGGTTGTTACCAGTAGGTAGAGGGCAAAAAGAATTGATTGTTGGTGACTCAGTTACTGGGAAAACATCAATTGCAATTACTGCTTTATTATCACAAGCAGATTCAAATGTTTTAAACATTTATGTTGCTATCGGTAAAAAACGTGAAGAGTTAATTGAAATTAAAAATGTTTTAGAAGCTCGTGGTGTTTTATCTAAAACAATTATTGTTGCAACAGCACCAGATGATTCAGCTGCTTCTAAATATTTAGCACCTTATGTTGGGGCAGTTATTGCTGAATACTGACAAGAACAAAATGAAGACGTTTTAGTTGTTTTTGATGATTTAACAAATCATGCTGATGCATATAGAGAATTATCATTATCAACAGGATCAGCTCCAGGTCGTGAAGCTTTCCCAGGAGATATTTTCTATGTACATTCAAGATTGTTAGAAAAAGCAGGAAGATACCAAAAAGAATATGGTGGTGGGTCAATTACAATGTTACCTATTGCTCAAACATTAGATGGTGATATTTCAGGATATATTCCAACAAACATTATTTCTATAACTGATGGTCAAATTTATACTTCAACAGATATTTTTAATGAAGGTAGAAAACCAGCTATTGAAATTGGTATTTCAGTTTCTCGTTTAGGTTCACAAGTTCAAACTAAATCAATGAAAAATGCTACAGCTGGAATAAAAAACTTAATTTCAGAATATGAAAATTTCAAAAAATTTGTTTCATTTAATTCAAATGTATCTGAAAAAGATCGTGAAACTATTGCTAAAGGTAAAGCTTTTGAAATTATTATTCAACAAGATGAGTATGAAGTTGTTTCTTTAGAAGCTACTGCAATGCTATTTATGTTATTAAAAAATGGATTTTTATCTCTATTTTTCAATGAAGCAGCTGCAAAATCAATGGAATTATTAACAATCTTAAAAGATGTGTTAAAAGTTTTCTTGACAAAAGATGTTTTAGGTCAAAAACTAGTTCATATTATGAATGAAAAAGATGTTAAAGAAGAAGTTGTTGGATTATACTTGAGACACATTATTTTACCATTAATTAAATATCACTTATTATCTGAAAATAAATGATTGAGAAATAATCCTGAATTTATTAAAATATTCAAAGACATCAGAAATGATGGTAGAGTTCTTTTAGCATATGAAAGAAGAGGTCTAGAGAAAGGAATAGCATATGAAATTTAATGATGCATACAAAACACCTGCTGATAAAAGAAGATATTTGGAACAATTTGATTTAACAAATCTTAAAAAAGCAGCTAAAATAGGTAAAATTTCAACAGAAAAATTAACTAAAAAAGAAGAAGTAATTAAAAAAATATTAGCTTTTGATGTTAAAAATAAATATTTAATTTCTAAGACAATTTATGATAATGAAGAAGAATATGGTAAAGCTAAAGTTGGAGATATTTCAGTAATAAAAACTCAAGAAGTTTCTAAAAAATCTTCAAGAACAGGAACAATTGTTGTTGAAAAAACAGTTAAAAAATCAGGTGAAACTTCAAAATCAACAGGTAGAACCAAAACAACAACTCTTGAATTAAAAACTAAAAATGAAAAAACTCAAGAAGAATCAGTTCAAAATGAAATGATGAAATCTCAATATAAAGTTTACACAATGAAAGAGTTGGCAACTATGACAGATGCTCAACTAAATGTTATTGCTGATAGTTTAAAAATTTCTACTTCAAAAAGAAGAACAAAACCTCTTTTAATTTCTTCAATTCTAAGTGTTTATGAATCAGATGAATTTGCTAAAAAAAGAGATAAAAATAAAAACTTTAGTGCTTCAAACCCTGTTAAACCTGTTGAACAAAAAGGTTATGTAATTAAAGGGATTGTTTCAGAGGTAAAATCTCAAGTTTATAAAATTCAAATTATTCAAGCATCAGAAAAAGTTTCTATAGGTTCAGTTTTTGAAGCTACTTTACCTAATGGGGAAGAAAAAATTCTTGAAGTATCAGAAATTATTAATGATAAATTGGTTTCAGCTTTTGTATTAGGATCAGAAGAAGGTATTTCTATTGGTCAAGAGTTGCGTTCAAAAAATCAACCATACACAATTAAAATTTCTCCAAAAATTTTAGGTAGAGTTATTGACCCTGTTGGAAGAATTTTAGATGATCCAAAACATGCATTAGATGGTAAATTATATTCACCTTTAAATGTTACTGAAACAAAACAAAAAGATAGATATAACTTAATTCCTAAAACTGAACTTTTAGAAACAGGTATCAAAGTTATTGACTTGTTAATCCCTATTGCTAAAGGTGGTAAAACTGGATTATTAGGTGGAGCTGGAGTTGGTAAAACTGTTGTTGTTCAAGAACTTATTAATACATTTATTAAACATCATGATGGTTTATCAATATTCACAGGTATTGGAGAACGTGTTCGTGAAGGACATGAATTATGACAAGAAGCTAAAGAATTAGGTTTCTTAGATAAAACAACATTTGTATTTGGTCAAATGAATGAATCACCTGGATTACGTTTAAGATCAGGATTTACAGGTGTTAAAATTGCTGAATACTTTAGAAATAATTTAGGAAAATCAGTTCTATTATTTATTGATAATATTTTCCGTTATGTACAAGCTGGTATGGAACTTTCAACACTTTTAGAAAGAACTCCTTCAACAGTTGGATATCAACCAACACTTGTATCTGAAATGGGTAAATTGCAAGAACGTATTAACTCATCTTTAGATGGAGATATTACATCTATTCAAGCTATGTATATTCCTGCTGATGACTTTACAGATCCAGCTCCTGTTGCTACTTTTGCTCACTTTGACTCAACAATTATCTTGTCAAGGGGATTGGCAGCTCAAGGTATTTATCCAGCTGTAGATCCATTGGCTTCATCATCAAAATTGTTATCAACAAAATATACTTCAAAACGTCACATTCAAATTGCTAGAAATACAACACAAATTCTATTTAAATTAATTAAATTAGAAGAAATTATCAATGTTTTAGGATTTGATTCATTAATTGAATCAGATAAACAAATTGTTGAAACAGGTAGAAGATTAAGAAAATTCATGACTCAACCATTTACAATAGCAGAAAAATACACAGGTGTTCAAGGTAGATTTGTTTCATTAGAAGAAACACTAGATTCAGTTGAAGCAATTATTTCAGGTCAATTCAATTATATTCCTGAATCAACATTTGCTTTTGTTGGTGGTTTATCAGAAGTTATTGAAAAATTCAATAAAACTCAACAAGCAAATATTCAAAGTGAATCTGCAATTAAATAATTTTTAATTACAAATAATTTAAATAAAGTCATTAAAATCAAAATATCATAAATATATTAAATAAGCTCTCATTGCTCATGAGGGTTTTTTTATACATGTTGGAATAAAAATAAAATGATAAAATTTACAAGAATATGAATTTATTAACAAAAAAAAAGTTAACTTTATTAATTTCAAGCACTATTATTGCTACATCTTTTGTAACATCATTTGTTAATTCTTGTTCTTCATCATCTTCATCTACACCAAACATAATAGATAATAATGATCCTGAATTACAAAAATTATTAGATGAAGATAAAATAAGAGTTTCAACATTAAATGGCGTTTCCAAAGAAATATTTGATCAATATAGAAATAATTCAAAAGAAATATCTAAATTAATATACATAGAAAAAAATGATTCTAATTATAGAAATTTAAAACTTGAATTAATAGGAATTCCTTCTTACAGTAATCCAAATTTAAAATATGAATTTAAACTTACTAATTTAGATGACAATACATCAATAATAGTTTCAAGAAATGAAGAATATCATTTTAACTCTAATGAACAATATATAAGACAAAGTGCTCAATATATTAATGAATCCATAACTATAAAAAAAGAATATGAAAACCAAAGAATATTAAATTTATTTAAACAGTCATCATCTAATGACGATTTTTTAACTAAGTATATTGATTATGAAAATGCTTTATCTAAAGTTATTGGTTTAACTTTTAAAATATATATTCCAACACAAACAACTAATATCGGAACTAATATGTTTTTAAGATTAAGAGTTAATTTATACAATGGATCTGAACTACTAGTTACATCAGGAATTAATAATAGTCCAGTCTTAACTATTGATCCAAATATGCAAGATACATTTACATTATTTAATTATGAAGATTTATCAAAAACTGGTAATATAGAATACCTATCAAATTATTTTGGAGAGCTTTTGATAAGAATTAACAATGAAATGTTAGAAAAAATAGAGATAAATTATGATTTTTCAAATAAATTTATTATTAATACATTAGATTTATCAATGTTTGATGAAATTGATTTAATAAATACTTCATTTGCAAATAACAAAATTACAAATGTAGTTTTTAATACTAATGCAACAATTTCTAATTTAAAAAATAATTCATTTAATAATAATCCTTTAAGCTATGTTTTGTTACCTAAATCTATGATAAATTATGGATCAACTGCTTTTGATTCTACAGTTCAAGTAATAGGGATTGATTCAATTGAAGGAATAAACAGATATTATTCTAGTCAAACTCAAACATTAGATTTATCTTTGGTTGAGTCTGAAAATGAATTAATTTGAATTTTAAACTTAGTTACAAGAGTCCAAGTAAATAGAACTTATTTGGAATTTGACACAAT
>CAYURK010000023.1:0-8937 GCA_964447225.1 uncultured Metamycoplasma sp. | reverse complement strand
ATTAAAAAATCTATATCAATATTTTGAATATGATGATCCTAACAAAAAAGAAGATGATAAAAATGATAAAGAAAACTATAATGAAACTGAACAAAAATTAAGTGTTAGAAATGCATTTGAACAAAATCTAATTAAATTTAAAACTAATTATTCAATTAACTCAAAGTTAGAATCATCTGGACTTAAAATTGAATTCAAAAATAAAGATAATGAAAATGAAAATGAATTATCTGCTTTTAATTATGAATTTGATTCAACAACACCAATATATCGAATTTATCTAACATCATATCCAAATACACCACTTGAATATACTGAATTTGTACTAATTCAAGGGCTATCACAACAAGGAGATTTTTTAGTTTCAGAACAAGAAAATAAAATGCTTGCTTTTAAAGATTTTTTAAATAATAATGATGATTCCAATTTAAAATTCTTTGAAGATATTTTTGAATTAGATTCTTCAAATAATAATCCTTTTGCTTTAAGTGATTTCTTTATGAAAAATGGTGTAACTTTTAACAGTGGAAAATATGATATACCTTTTGAATTAATTGCAAAACAATATCAAAATTACATTGACAAAGATAATTCAAATATAGATTTAGATGTAAGTGCTCCATTTACAAAATTTGTATTTAAAATAAAAGATAATTATTCTAATACACTTCCTACAAATTATTCATATGAAGATAATGAATACAATATACAAGAGATTGCTAATAACATTATTGAATCCATTAACAATTTTCAAAATTTTGAAGATCAAATTGATAGTTTAGTTTCTTCAACCGATAGTTTAAGAATCAATTTTAATATTTCATTAGGAAATCAACAAGAAGGTAATGTTTATACAGATGTTGATTCATTGCAAATTAATGTAAATGAAAATTTTGAAACATTAAATGCATATAGCAATCAAATATTGAATAATATTAAAAATCAAATAAATAAAGATAATGTAAAAGTTCTATTAAATCAAGATAATCAAATTGCAAGTGAAGAAAATATTATATTATTACTTAAAAAACGTAATTTTAGAGAAATTTTTTCTTCAGTTAATATCTACAACATAGATAATAATTTAATTCCTTTTTCTGAATTGCAATCACCATTACAAACGGAAATTAATTTCTTATATTTTGATAGTTTTGATAAACAAAAAATTGATGATATATGTAATAATAAAACAATTACAATTCAAGTCAAAATAACTATTAACAGTAATTTAATATTTTTTGATGTATCAAAAACATTTGAAGAATTGCTTAATGATTCATATTAAAATCAAAAGGAGAAATTAATGAAATTTAATAAAGAATTAAATCATTCTGCTTCTCATGTTATGGCTATGGCAGTATTAAAATTATGACCTGATACTAAACTAGGATTTGGACCACCAACCAAAGAAGGTTTTTATTATGATTTTAAATTTACTAAACCTTTAGTGGAAGCAGATTTAATAAAAATAGAAAAACAAATGCAAAAAATTGTTGCCAATAACTATGTAATGAAAAAAATGAATAATTCTTACAAATATGATTTCTCTAATCAACCATATAAAAAAGAGTTAGTCAAAGAATTTAAAAAAGAAAAAAAAGAAATAACTTATTATTCAATATTTGATCCTAATTCTAAAAAAGATTTATTTGTTGATCTTTGTGCTGGTGGTCATATTGATGAAATTAAAAAAATAAAATATTTTAAAGTACTTTCACTTGCTGGTTCATATTGAAGAGGAGACTCTAACAATGAACAATTAACAAGAATATATGCAACTGCCTGAGAAACTAAAACTGATCTTGAAGAATATTTAAATCTTTTAATTGAAAGAAAAGAAAGAGATCATCGAAAATTAGGAAAAGACATGAATCTATTTTTGTTCGATTCATTATCAGGACAAGGATTCCCTAATTGACTAGAAGATGGAATGAAAATAAGAAATAGAATTATGAAAGAAATTCTTTTGTTAGATTCTAAATATGGATTTAATGAAGTATCTACTTCAATTGTTGGTGAAAAACAATTATATGTAACTTCAGGACATTGAGATCATTATCAAGAAGACATGTTTAAACCAATTGATTGTGAAAGTGAAAAATTAGTTTTAAGACCTATGACATGCCCTCATCATGTTTTACTTTATAAATCTAAAAGAAGATCATATCGAGAATTACCAATAAGGTATAGTGAACAATCTCCATTATTTAGATATGAAAAATCTGGAGCTCTAACTGGAATGGAACGAGTTAGATCAATGTTATTGACAGAAGGACATTTATTTGTAAGAAAAGATCAAATAGTTCAAGAATTTAAACATTGCTATAAAATGATTTCAGAAGCATTAAAAATATTTGATATTAAAATTGACTATGTTTCTTTGTCATTAAGAGATCCAAAAAACAAAGAAAAATTCTTTAATGATGACAAAATGTGAAATCAAGCTGAAAATGATTTAAGAAATGTTTTAAAAGAATTAAATGTAAAATATGAAGAAAAAATAGGTGAAGCTGCTTTTTATGGACCTAAAATTGATATTCAAATTAAAACAGTGCTTGGTCATGAAATAACTATGTCAACCTTACAATTAGATTTTCTTTTACCAAAAAGATTTGAAATTGACTTTGTAAATTCAAATAACGAATTAGAAACTCCAATTATTATCCATCGAGGATTAATTGGAACATATGAAAGATTTTTAGCTATTTTATTAGAACAAACAAAAGGAAATTTACCTTTTTGATTAGCCCCTAAACAAATCGTTTTAATCCCAGTAACAAATGACAAACATCTAAAATTTACTGAAAAATTATATGATGATTTAAAAAATAATAATTTTTATGTTGAAATTGATGATCGAAATGAAAGAATGAATAAAAAAATTAGAGAAGCTCAAATTTCAAAAGCAAAAATTCAAATTGTAATTGGTGATGAAGAAATAAAAAGTAAAAAATTATCACTAAGATTTTATGGAGAAACTGAAGTTATTAAAGTTGAATCAAAAGACTTGATAAAATATCTTCAAATTTTAAGAGATGAAAAAAAATAACTCTCCAATTATTAAATCGTGATCTAAATCATGAATAACTCCTTTATTTGCTTTTTTTGCTATTGCTGTTCCTGCCATTCTTTTATGACTATTCTTTTCAAAAGACATAAATTTATTTAATATAAAAATTGAATTATGAATACAAGGATTAATAGCTCTTGCTTTTTTTGTTTTTACTTTATTAGTTACTCTACTATTTATTTGACTCAAATTAATCAATTTATCCATATTATCTTTTACTATTCCAATTTCTATTTGTTTTATTGTGATTTTCCTAACAGACCAATTAGAACCATGAGTTAGAGTATTAATCACAGTTCCTTTTATATTCTTAATTATTCCAATAAGTATTTTTATTAAAAAGTTAGAATTTAAAATTGAAATTAAAAAAAGAATTAAATCTAAAAATGATGATGAAAAAATAATTGGTCATAAATAATAAAAAATCTCAAGTTGCTTGAGATTTTCATATAACGGTCATTTTCATGAAATGGAGCGAGTGAAGGGAATCGAACCCTCATAGTCAGCTTGGAAGGCTGAAGTTCTGCCATTAAACTACACTCGCATTAATCTAATGTTTATTTATTATAACAAAAATATTTTTTATATTTTATAATAAAACTATGGACAACAATTGAGTCATATGATTAGTATTTGGGTTATTAATAGCAGCATTAGTTGGATTTTTAATTTTTAGTTTTGTAAGAGATAAAAATAAAAATAAGAAAATAATTAAAAAAAGAATTGAACTAAGAAGAGCAACTGCTAAAACAGCTAAAGAACTAGCAATTAGAATTTATACCTTAATTGAAATGAATGATGAATATATCAAAGAAGTAAAACCTGGATTTTCAAAAATTAAAATGAAAAATGTAAATTCAATAGCAAGAAATTTTTTAAAAGAAATATATGATTCAAAAGCTTTTAAAGTTATTTATATTGATTCTGAAGATGCTGATCCTAAATTTGCAAATAGTATCAAATCACTAATAGATACTAATTCAAATTTATGGAATAAATATTGCAATGAACAAATTGAATATTTTAAAAATTTTGATCAAGAATTAAAAGATTATGAAATGTATGAAACTATAAAAAATGAGGCTAAAGAAACCATTAATTTAAAATATGAACAAGAATTAAAGGATAATAATGAATACACCAAATAAGTTAACAATATTGAGAATGATTCTTGTTATTCCATTAATTGTCATATTTTGTTTATTTATATGATATTCAATTGCTATAGAAAAAAATAATTGAAATGATTTAACTAACAATAAATCAAATAGTCAATACTTTTTATACTCAGCAGGAATAATATTTATTATTTCAATGCTTACTGATTTACTTGATGGTTATTTAGCAAGAAAAAACAATCAAATAACTACATTTGGAAAATTTTTTGATCCTCTATCTGACAAAATAATAATTACAACAACTCTAATATTTTTAACTATTATTCAAAGTACCTATTTAATTTTAGTAATTCTTTTTATCATAAGAGACTTAGTTGTTGATGGTTCACGTAATTTAGCTGCATCAAAACAAATTAAAATTGAAGCTAATATATGAGGGAAATTAAAAACAATTTTCCAATCAATAGCTATTCCAATATTAATATTTATATTCCCTTCAATAAATCATTCAATATGATGACAATTATTCTTATTAAATATCCCTTTAATAATTGCTACTTTAATGTCATTATTTTCAGGATGAATATATTTCAAATCAATTATTCCTTATCTTAAAGAAGATAAATAATTGTACTTTTTACAAAAAAATAATTTTTTAATGTTAAAAAATGTAATAATAGTAATTATCATGAATGACAAAAATTTTAAAATAAAAAAATTAATAATAAAAAATGACTCTGTTTTAGGAAACTTAGAATTAGATTTTCAATTAGCAAATAATTCAATTGCTAAAACTATTATCTTTTTAGGAGATAATGGTATAGGTAAATCTAGGTTATTAAGATATTTAATTTTTGATCTTGATTATATAGAAAAAGAAAAAAATTCTAATTCACCTGCTCTTCAACTATCATATGTGATTGAAGAAAATGATTTAGATAAAAATATAAAATTTAGAAATTTATTATTAAAATTAAAAAGCAAAAATGAAAATTTAGAAAATTTTGCAAATTCAATTAAAGTTAAAGAATATAGATTAGATTATTATGGAAACAATGAATTTTTTGAAATTTTTGAATTAGAATCAGAAGATTTAAATTATTTTGAAGAAAAAGCAAATCATTTTTCAAAATATGGAAATATTTTATATTGTTCATTTATTCAACATTATACACACGACTATAACAAAAATATGTATCAAGTAATTGAAAATATTTACAAAAATTCAGAAAAAGAAACTATGGAATACTTATCTGAAAATTCAAATAAGAAAATAAATTACAAACAAATTTTAAGTAACTGAAAAAAATTTATAAATTCATTTAATAATATTTTCGAAATTAATCATCTCTCAATAAAAGGTTGAAACAAAAAAGAAAATAAACTAATTTTTGAAAAATTTGGTAAAGAATTTTCATTAGAAAATGCTTCTTTTGGTGAAAAACAAATAATGACTATTTTTTCTTGAATATTAGATGTTAATAAAAATAGTAATTATAGAAAAATAATTGCATTTGATGAGTTAGAATCTTATTTACATCCAAAATGACAATCTAACATTTTATATGAAATAAACAACTTAACAAATGCTCAAATATTTGTTTCTACTCACTCTCCTTTTATCCAAAATAATATAAATAAAGAAAATGATTTAGTATTTGTATTAAGAAGAAATGACAATGGAAAAATTTTGGCTAAAAACAATATATATTATGGTGATTCTGAAATAAAAAAACTTGAATTTTTAAATATTGAAAGTGAAGAAATAAATATCGTTGTATCAGGAGTTTTAGACAAATTTTACATTGATCAGATTTTGTACCTATGAGAAGATGAATTTAAAAATAAAAATGTTTTTGTTCATTCTCCATATAAAAATTCATTAAATGATTCTTGTGGAGATGACCAACAACTAAGTCTACATATTTCATGACTAGACATAATGAAGGATAACCCAAGTTATAAAATAATTTTTTTGTATGATTTTGATTTTGATTTTGAAGAAAAGTTTAAAAATCATAAAAGAAAACCAAAAGATTCAGAATTGGAAAATTTATTTTATAAAACATCTAAAAAATTTGATAATAAAAATATTTTTAATAATATTCTAAAGGAAAATAACATAATGGGGATTGAAAATTTTCTAGATTTAGATAATGATAAACTGAATTTGGAAAGTAAAATAAATGAATTAAAAAATCAAAAAGTTTTAAAAAAGAGAGAAATCAAAAAACATATCAAAGATGAAATTATTGATTTAGATGAAAGTCAAAAAAAGAAAATATTACTTAAAATAAAAAATGAAGTTCTCAAAATTATTAAAAATTTATAGTTTAAATAAAATATCATTTTTCAAATGATATATAATATTTTTGGTGAATAAAATTCACCTCTACGTTTGATTAATTTTAATTTAATTTTAGGAAGGTTATAAAATGGGAAAAAGAATAGCTATCAACGGTTTTGGAAGAATTGGTAGATTAGTTTTTAGACAAATTTTTGAATTAGGATTAGAAAAAGAACTTGAAGTTGTTGCAATCAATGACTTAACTTCTCCTGAAATCTTAGCTCACTTATTAAAATATGATTCAGCTCAAGGAAAATTTAAAGGTGAAGTAAAAGCTAAAAAAGATGCTATTGTGGTAAATGGAAAAGAAATTAAAGTTTATGCTGAAAGAAATCCTCAAGATTTACCATGAAAAAATGAAAAAATTGATGTAGTTGTTGAATCAACAGGATTCTTTACATCAAAAGAAAAATCTAAAGCTCATATTGATGCAGGAGCTAAAAAAGTTGCTATTTCAGCACCAGCAGGTAATGATGTTAAAACTATTGTTTTTGGAGTTAATGATGATACATTAACAAAATCAGATACTATTATCTCAGGAGCTTCATGTACAACAAACTGTTTAGCACCAGTTGCTAAAGCAATTGATGATAAATTTGGAATTAAATCTGGATTAATGACAACAGTTCATGCTTACACAGGAGATCAAAGATTAGTTGATGCTCCTCACTCAGATTTAAGAAGAGCAAGAGCAGCAGCTGTTTCAATTGTTCCTTCATCTACAGGAGCAGCTAAAGCTATTGGTTTAGTATTACCAAAATTAGCTGGAAAATTAGATGGATTTGCAATGAGAGTTCCTGTTATTACAGGTTCAGTAGTTGATTTAACATTTGAAACTGAAAAAAAAGCTTCAGTTGAAGAAATCAATGAAGCAGTTAAAAAAGCTTCAGTTAAAAATCCTTCTCTTGACTACTTAACTGATCCAGTTGTTTCAGTTGATATTATTGGTTCAACAGCAGGTTCATTGTTTGATGCAGCTTTAACAAAAGAAATTGTTAAAAAAGATGGTACAAAACTATTTAAAATAGTTTCATGATATGATAATGAAACATCATATGTATCTCAATTTGTTAGAACATTGAAAAAATTTGCAAAACTATAATCGTTAAAAATATAATTTTGTTAATATTTAAAAAATTTCTCTAATTAATTTGTAGAGAAATTTTTTTGTTTAATTTGCATAGTTTAAATATAAAATCAAAAAAATTATGCATAAAAATAATATGAAATTAAAAATGTTTGAAGTCGCACAAAAAATCTAATAAAATGTCTTTAAAAAAACAAAAAAGTATTAGAATAATAAATGTAGAGCCAGACTGTTCGTATGCGAGCGTGGACGAAACCATAGCTATAGGTTATGGTTTTTTATTTTTTTAATGATTAATTTTCCAAATTAGTATTTTTTAATTAATTCATTCAATTGATCTCAAGTAAGAATTTCGCCATTAGCATTAAATTCAACATTACTGTTATTACCTGAAACTTTAATTGCTTTATTACATGAATATTTATTTTTAATTTGATTATCTTTTAATGCTTTATTTAAAGCTTCTAATTTTCATTTAGTATTTTTGTCAATATCATTTTTTATATTCTTACCTTTAGCTTCTAAAATTAGACAATGTTTAGTTTTATCATTAATAATAATATAATCAGGATAAAATTGTCTTTTTTGTTTTTCTTTATCTAAATATTCAATATAATAATCATAATTTTGATTTGTTCCATTTCTAAAAATGTGGATATTATCTTCGTTATCTTCATATTTGTCTTTTAATCTCTCATAAAATCTTTTTTCATTTTCCTCACTATCAAAACCATTTTCGTTTACAGATAAATTAAAAGTATTGATTCTATCTCATGTATTAATATTAAATTTACTTGTTGAAATTTTGTATTCTTTTGGTAAAACAAATTCCTTTGTTGTAAATAAAATCTTTTTATTAATAAATTGGTTGATTTCATATTCGATTCATTCTTTTAATGTTTTATTACCATTAATATCTGTTATTGATTCATTTCATTTATAACAACATCCTCAATAAAAATCTTTTATTTTTCTATTAATTAAATTTAATTTATTCTCAATATTGTCTAATATTTTGTTTATTAATAATGATGACTTTGTTATTGTTCTATATTTAATATACAAATCAAACAATGTAATATTTGGTTCATGATAATTTATTTTTGATTGTGTTGATTTTTGAATTTGCTTGTTTAAATTTTCACTAGTTTCTTTAGTTTTTTCTATTATTTCTTTTGTTGATTTTTTTATCTCGCCTGTAATAGTATTAGGATGTCTATAATTAAAAATATTTTTAAAATCCTTACTATTCATAATATTATTTATTTAATATTATAAAATTGTATTTTTCTTTTATTAAAAACGGAATATGGCG
>CAYURK010000022.1:0-9264 GCA_964447225.1 uncultured Metamycoplasma sp. | reverse complement strand
GCAATAGAAATGATTGAGGAAGAATTAAATTTACCTTATGTACCTAAAATATATGAAGAAGAATTGACAAAATATTTATCTATTCTAAAGAAGGAAACAAAAAATAATAAAAACCATCAATTTTCTAAAGATGAAATAATAGTTATTATGAATGAATATAAAAAATATGATGTAGATTTTTTATTAAATGTTACAACAATGTTTGATCAATATAATTGAAACGGATATGAAATAGATATTGAAAATATCTTGAATTATTCAGATCTGGATCCAAAAGCAAAATCAATGATTTATAATAATTTGGCCATTCAAAATATTAATTATGATTTTAAAATAAATTCTTTAACTATTAATCCATTTAAAAACAAAACAATTTTTGAAACTAATTTTGTTTTAAAAAATTTGGAAGCAATTATTAAAAAACAAATTGATGACATTTCTATTATTGATATTTGTAAAAAAATTCTTTTTATTTATGTAATGAATATGTTTCCTAATTCTTTATTTATTGAATATGAGAACATTGCTAATGAATTAATAAATATTTCAAAAGTTATGATTGGATTAAAATCAGTTGAAGAATTAAGCACCAAAGAAAAAGGTATTTACAATATAATTAATTTAAAATAATATATAATATTTTAAACTTTAAAAATATTGTAATTTTGTGTCTTGAAAGGATTCTAATGAGTGCTAAAATTGAAAAAATTTATGATGAAAAAAATTCTGAATTAAAGATAATTGTTCCAATTGAAAAGGATATTTGAAAAAAAGAGCAGGAAATTTCTTTTGAAAAATTAGCAAAAAAATTAAAAATAAAAGGATATAGAGTTGGAAAAGTTCCTCTTGAAGTTGCAAGAAAAAACATTTCAAAAACTCAAATATGAGAAGAAGCTATTAATAAGTTAATTAATTCTGCTGCTAAAACAGCTGCATCTCAATTAGATGAAAAAAAAGATCTAGTTTTAGATTCTCCGACATATTCAGTCGAAAAAGTATCTGATATAGAATTAGAAATAAATTTTCTTTATCCTATTTTCCCAAATGTAACAATAAAAAAATTTGATGATTATAAAATTGCATTTGAACAACCAACAAAAGATGAAATTAGTAAATCAGTTAATAAACAAATTGATGATTTGTTGTCAAGAGGTACTTTACTTTTACCTAAAGAAGACAAAGATGCAAAGGTTGAACAAGGAGACACTATAATTTTTGATTTTAAAGGATTTTTAGGTGATGAAGCCTTTGAAGGTGGAGAAAGTGAAAAGTATGAATTAAAAATTGGTTCAAATACATTTATTCCGGGTTTTGAAGAACAATTGATTGGTAAAAAATTAGGTTGGGAAGGATCAATTAACGTTAAATTTCCTAATGATTACTACAAGGATGATTTAAAAGGTAAAGATGCAAGATTTGATATTAAAATTCATGAGATTAAATATAATGATAAGCAAAAATTAGATGAAGCATTTATTCAAACATTGGGCATTAAAAATGTTAAAACTGAAAAAGAACTAAATGACTACTTATTTGATTTATCTAAAAGAGAATTGATTGAAAAAAATAGAATTAAGTTCATGGATGAGTTTGTGAAAAAAGTAAGTGAAGAAAATGATATTCCTGCTCCTAGAGCTATAGTTTTAAAAGAATTACAAACTTTGATGAAAAAGTTTGAAGAAAATCTTAAAAATCAAGGATTAACCAAAAAAGAATATTACGAGATAACAGGATATACTGAGGAAAAAGCAAAGGATGAATTAAAACAAGAGGCTATAAGAAGTGTTAAAAAGGCAATGGTATTTTCTTTATTATCTAAACAATTAGAAATCAAAGCTACTGATGAAGATTTTAATAGACAATATCAAAGAATTGGTAAGTTGTATTCTATTGATCCACAAATGGCATATATGATGGTAAAAAAAGAACAAATTGAACCAACATTATTAAATGAATTATTAATTGATAAATTAATCACAACTTTGAATCCTTCAGTTAAGATAGAAAAGGAACCTGTAACATTTGTTCCTAAAAAGCAAGATGATATTGAAATGGAAATTAAAAGTGATTCAGAAGGCAATAAGTTAAAAGAAAAAGAAAATAAAGGAGATAATTAATAGAAAATATTAATTATAAAGAAGTCTTTCATGAGCAAAAAATTAGCATTAGTAATTTCTTCATTTTCAGGAATGCTAGAATCTGAAGTAAAACAAGAAAAGGATATTTTTTTAACACCACTTCAGCTTTTTATAAAAGATAAAGAATGATTTGAAGGTTTTTATAGTATAAAAGAAAAATATGAAATAGTTGAAATGTTTAAGTCAACAGACGACTTTAAAACTTCATTAGGACCAATTGGAATGATTGAACAACAAATGGAGAGTTTATCTGCAGAATATGATGATGTTATTTATCTTCCTATAAATTCATATTTGTCATCAAGTCATGACACAATTTTAAATATTTCTAAAAAATATGAAAATGTCCATGTTATAGATACTAAACTAGTAGGACTATCTTTTTTATATTGTGCTAGAGAAGCTAAAAGACGTTATGAACAATTAAATCATTCTATTGATGATGTAATTAATTTTTTAAAATGATACATTGATCGAACAATAGGTTTTATTGTTCCTTATGAATTAAAAACATTTATTAAATCAGGTAGATTAAAAGGTATTAAAAAGACAATTATGACCTCATTAAATCTAAAAACAATTGTTGAGTTTAATTATGTTTTAAAAAGTGGTGGAATTGCTAAAAGTGTTAATAATGCATCTGCAAAGATTATGGATAAGATTGATAGTTTTATAAAAGAATATCACATGAAAATTGATGATTTTTTAGTTACAACAATATATGCCTATGATGAAGGTATTACTAATACATTGAAAGAATCAATGAAAAAATATTTTAATAAAAATGTTGATGAATCTTATGAAGCTTCATTATCTACAACATTTCATACAGGTTGAGGAGCAGGTTATATAGGTATTAACCCCAGAATAGATAAGTGTCCTCTAAAAATAACAAATACAAATAATAAGCAATAAAAATAAATAGGTTTTTATAATCAAAACCTATTTAAAATATACACTTATAGCGATATGGCTGCCCCTGTAGGATTCGAACCTACGCATGTCGGAACCAAAATCCGATGCCTTTCCGCTTGGCGAAGGGGCAATGGTGGAGGGGGAGGGATTCGAACCCCCGAACTCGAAAGAAGTGGGTTACAGCCACCCGCGTTTGGCCGCTTCGCTACCCCTCCATTGTATAAGCAAAAATATTATATAAAAAAAAGTTGTTTTTTAAAATAATTATCTAATCATAAAAATTATATTTAAATACTATAGTATTTATTTTAATAATAATTTATACCTAGATTAGCATTCAAAAATAAATAAAATATCTTACTTTTTTCTATGTGGAAAATAATATTTTGATACAATGGAAACATGAGATTAAATAATGATGAATTTAACACAAAAGAGGTTCTACAAAAGTTAAAAGAATTAACTGATGAATCAACTTATTCATCATTTTTTAGGGATGCTATTGTTAAACAATCTAATGGAAAAATTTATCTTGTTTTGTTAACAAATAATGATGTTAAATACATCAAAAAAAACTTTTTAAAACAGGTTCAAGATGCAATTAAGCATGTATTTGGAATTTCAGCAGAATCAAACATTATTTCAACAATCGAGTTTGAAAATTCGATTGAAAAAGTTAATAATTTTAGTGCTTTTAATTCAAATCTAAATAAAAACTTCCAGTTTGATGATTATATTGAAGGCGATTTTAACAAAGAAGTTATAGCACTAGGTAAAAAAGTTTTAGATCAATCAAAAGTTTCTTATAATCCACTTTTTATATACTCTTCATCTGGAATGGGTAAAACTCATTTTTTAAATGCAATTGGGAATGAACTTATTAAAAAAAATAAATCTGTTTGCTATATAAGTCCAGATCAATTTATTAAAAAAGTAACTCAATTTTTTATAACATCAAATCAAGAAAAATTAGCTGAAATTGTTGAATATTATAAAAACTTTGATTTTTTGTTATTTGATGATATTCAACAATTTGGAGCTAAAACAGCCACATTAAATGTTTTATTTAATATTATTAATTCAAATATTGAAAATAAGAAACAAATTATTATTGCATCTGACAAAAATCCTGAATTATTAGGAGGTTTTGAAGAGAGATTTATTACTCGTTTTCAAGGTGGTATTACACAGGATATTACTAAACCATCATTAAGTGATTTAATGAAAATATTTGAAGCAAAATTAATCAAATCTAATATTGATCCAAAAGATTGAGAAGATGAAGCTATGAAATTTATCATAAGAAATCATTCATCATCAATTCGTTCACTAGAAGGAGCAATCAATAAAATTGAATGAAATAAACAGAAAAACATTCAGAATATTAAATATACATATAATGTTGTTTCTCAAATGTTTTCAACAATTACTAAAGAAAGTAAAAATATTAATGCTGAAAGAATTTTAGACATAGTTTCCAATTACTATAAATTAAATAAAAATGACATTATTGGTAAGTCAAGAAGAAGAGAGATTGTTTTAGCAAGACATATATCTATGTGATTAATAAGAAACCTCACAAATACTACTTATAAAGGGATAGGTAAATTGTTTAGAGGGAAAGATCATTCAACTGTTATGGCCTCTATTGAAAAGATTGATTATGAAATCAAAATTAATGAAACTGTAAAAGATGCATTAAAAAACATTAAAGAAAAATTAAACGAGGGATAATTAGCACTTGATTATAAAAATTGCTAATTTATAACTTTTCTATGTTAAAATTAATCTAAGTATTAATTTTGAATGAATGATGAGGTGATATTATGGATTCAAAAAAAAGTAAAGAAAAAAACATTAAAAATTTAGGTGAAAAACAATTACAAGATGTTTTTCCTTTTGTACCCACAAGAGATACCATAGTATTGGAAGATATTGTTGATTATTTAGAAGTAGGACGAAACAAGTCAAAAAATTCTATTGATTTAGCAATTAAAGCATTTGCCTCTAAAATTGTTTTGATTCCACAAAAAAGGCCTGAGGATAAAGACATTAATTCAATATCTGATTTGCAAAAATATGGTATTTTAGTAAAAATCATTAAAGTTGATGATGTTGGTCAAATAAAGAGAGTTACTGTTGAGGGAATAAAAAAAGTTGAAATAAATAACTTTGATATAGACAATGATTCATATGTGGGTTCTTTTGATGATTCTAAACCTATTATTAAATTTAAAAATTCTGATAAAAATGATGAAAAACTAAATAAGTTACATGAAATTTTATATTCTAACATTGTAGGTTCAAATGAACAATTTAAAAAAATATTTGTAAAGAATCCTATTCCCTTTTTTAAAAAAGAAGAATTAGTTATTTTAAAAAATATGAATAAAGTAATAAGTTCTTTTGTTATTCCTATGAACTTTTTATACATATACTTTAGTCAAAAATCAATACTTGGTAAACTTGATGTTTTGTGAACAATAGTTGATGAATTGTCTGAAGGAATCAAAACAAATAAAAATATAGATAATGAAATTGAAAATGAACTTAAAAAGTCAATTGACAAACAAAATAAAGAGTTTTTATTAAGAGAAAGATTAAAAGTAACAAGAAATTTATTGGGTGAAGATACATCTGAAGATGAAAAAATAGATCAAATTTTTGATGATAAAGATTTAAAACGTATTTATCCTGAAGAAGTTAAATTAGCAATAAAGAGAGAAAGATCTAAATTGAAATCTATGATGTCCTCTTCTCCTGATGCAAATATAACAAGAAATTATATTGATCTTTTAACTCAATTACCATGAAGAAAAACTTCTGTTGAAGAATTAGATATTGAAAAAGTTAGAAAAATTTTAGATGAACAGCATTATGGCTTAAAAGATGTTAAAGAAAGAATTGTTGAATTTGTTGCAGTTATGATTAACAATCAAAGGAAACATCCAGATAAATATAAAAAAATTAGAATAACTGATCAACCTAACACTGAAATTAATGAAAATCTTTTTGTTAAAGGTGAAGCAAACCTAAATAAGGTTCAAGAAAATTCTTCCCCAATAATTACTTTATTGGGACCTCCTGGTGTTGGTAAAACTTCTATTGCTAAATCACTTGCTGAAGCATTAGGTAGAAAATTTGTAAAAATTTCTTTAGGTGGAGTTAATGATGAGGCAGAAATTAGAGGACATAGAAAAACATATGTTGGAGCTATGCCTGGAAAAATTATCAATGCTATTAAAAAAGCAAATGTTTCTAATCCGATTATTCTTTTAGATGAGATTGATAAATTGGGTTCAATAAGTTCAAAAGGAGATCCTTCATCAGCACTTCTTGAAGTCTTAGATCCAGAACAAAATTCAAATTTTCAAGATCATTTTTTAGAAATTGAATATGACTTATCAAAAGTTTTATTCATCGCTACTGCTAATTACTTTGAAGATATTCCTGCACCATTATTAGATAGGGTAGAATTAATTGAATTATCTTCATATACTTTGTTTGAAAAAATTAATATTGCTAAAAAATATTTAGTTGCTAGAGTTATAAAACAAAATGGTTTAGACAAGAAACAATTTAAAATTTCAGATAAAGATCTTGAATTTATTATTAAATATTACACAATGGAAGCTGGGGTCAGAAATCTTCAAAGAGTACTTGATAAAATAGGTCGTAAAGTTGCTTTAGGTATTATTGAAGGAAATATTAAAAATGAATTTACTATTGATAGAGAAATAATTAAGAAATTCTTAGGTGTAGAGAAATTTGTAGATGATGATCGTGATGAAAAACCAAGAATTGGTGTTGTTAATGGATTGGCTTACACTTCATATGGAGGATCAACATTACCAATTGAGGTAACAACATATCCAGGTAAGGGAGAAATAAAATTAACAGGTCAGCTTAAAGATGTTATGCAAGAATCTGCTTCTGTTGCTTTGGGTTATGTTAGATCAAATGCGAAAAATTTTGATATTGATTTTAATTTTGATGAATCAACAATTCAAATTCATGTTCCTGAAGGTGCTATTCCAAAAGATGGTCCAAGTGCAGGTGTCACATTTACAACTGCTTTAATTTCGGCTTTATCTAAAAAACCTGTTTCACATCAGGTTGCTATGACAGGAGAAATAACTTTAAGAGGGAAAGTTTTACCTATAGGTGGTTTAAAAGAAAAATCACTTGCTGCATTGAGATTAGGTGTTAAAACAATTTTTATCCCAAAAGATAATGAAAAAAATCTTGAAGATGTTGCAGATGAAGTTAAAAAAACAATCAAGTTTATCCCTGTTGCTAATTATGGTGAAATCTACAATAAATTATTTAAATAATTATGGAATATATAGATAAATTAATAAATTGAATAAGTAGTGAAGTCAAAAAAGCAAATGCTAATGGTGTTATTCTAGGTTTAAGTGGAGGAATTGATTCTGCTCTTGTTGCCTATTTAGCTAAGCAAGCTTGTGGTAACAATTTTTTAGCTGTCTTAATGCCTATTAATAAATTCCGTGAAAATGATCTTAAAGATGGATTAGAACTCGTTAAACAATTTAATATAAATTATCAAATTATTGAATTACATGATGAATTTAATTCATTACTAAATAAAACAAATCTCAAGTCTAATTTATCAAAAGGGAATTTACAATCAAGATTAAGAATGACAACATTGTATGCAGTTGCTCAAGAAAATAATTTTTTAGTTCTTGGTACATCTAATAAAGCTGAATATAAACTGGGTTATTTTACAAAATGAGGTGATGGAGGATGTGATCTAAATCCTATTATTCATTTATATAAATCAGAGATATTCGATTATTCTAAAAAACTTGGAATATGTGATTCTATAATTAACAAAAAACCTTCTGGTGGTCTTTGAGAAGGACAAAGTGATGAAGATGAATTAGGATTTACATACAATGATTTTGAACTTTATGATAAAGGCTTGTTAAAAGATTTAAACATAATTAAAAAAATTGAAAATCAGATTAACAAAACAGAGCACAAAAGAAATCCAATAAAAATACCACCAATTAAGGAATAGAATTTGATTATAAATGAGTGAATTGAGTTAATTAAAAATGATTTTCAAAGAGAAAGAATAATAGAAATTAATAACTTTATTCAAAAAAATTTTAATAACATAAAGACTGAAATTAAGTGAAACCAATTGTTTTATTTGTTATCAAAAAATGGAACATTCATATTGGCAATATCAATTTCAAAAAATCATATTTCATTTGCCCCAGAAAATGTAGCAATTAAAAAATTTGAAAATGAATTTAAAAGAAATAATTATGTTTATACTAAAAATATATTTAAAGTTGATAATAATAAAAATATTGATTTTGAATTAGTTAAAAGAATTATTAAATTTAATATAAATGATAAAAAAGATTTATTATCTTTTTGAAGGAGTAAATAATGGCAAAAGTATTAGTTTTAGAATCAAATTTATCAGATGATTATTCAGTTGCTCAATATGCAACAAATACTTTTTTGAAAGAATACAAAAAAAATAATCCTAATGATGATATTCAAATTTTAGATTTGAATAATGAAAATAAATTACAAACAATTCTAAATAAAAATAATTATCTTTCATTTTGAAATGAGGAAAGTGATAGGTATATTAATTTGTTTCAAAGCGCAGATAAACTAATTATTAGTACAGCAATGATTAATTTTACAATTAGTCAAATTTTAAAAAATTTTTTTGATAATATTTTACAAGCCGGGAAAACATTTAAATATAAGTATGATGGCAAAGGAATAAGTGAAGGATTAATAGGTGGAAACAAAAAAGTATTATTATTTATGGCCCAAGGTTCATACAAAGACTGATATAAATTTTCAGCATTTGATGATTATTTAGTACATGTTCTTAAATTTATGGGATTGAAAAATATTGATTTAGTTCTTTTTGATGGGACAAAAACTAAAAATCAAAGAGATCTTTCTATTGAGGAAAGGTATAAAATGAAAGAAGAAGAGGTTCTTAAATTAATAAAAACATTTTAATTTATTAAACTATAATTTATAACTATGGATACAAATAACAATGATAATAGAAAATCATCATTTAAATTAAATAAAGGTCTTTATTTCATTGATTTTGATAAATATTTATCTAATAATTCTAAAAATTTATGAAATAACCCAACTAAAACAAAATTTTTAATTTGAATTTTTACATTATTAATCATAC
>CAYURK010000021.1:0-9967 GCA_964447225.1 uncultured Metamycoplasma sp. | reverse complement strand
TTCTAATTGTAATTTATATAATTCGTCAGATTCAGAACTAGGAATTAAATATTGATCATATTGATTCATTTGTTCTTTTGAAGCTTCAGAAAAATAATTTTCTCATTCATCTAAATTTAATTCATTAATGTCACATATTTCTTTACTAATTGGAGCTATTTTTTTGTCTTTAATTAATGAAATTATTGAATAATCACTAGTTACTCCTGCTATAGCTTTATTATTTTCAAAAGCATATTCAAAATCACTGACTGTTCCATATTCTTTATATGTATAATGTTTATTTATTTCTTTCACAGTTTGAGGATCAGTATATGAACTATATGTATAAAAAGAAGGTTTAAAAGGAATTAGTGATTTAATGACAATTATAAAAATAACAAAACCAAATGAAATAATTATTGAAAAAGTTAGTCAAAATTTTCTATTTTTTCAATTTATTTTTTTCATTTACCTAGCTCCTTTTGTTTTTTTATAGTTTTTTATAAAAATAACCAAATTTGTAATAATCATCATTACCAAAATTAAAGTACCTAATGCTAATGCTCATGATCTAAATTGACCTTGATATAATTGAGTACCTACTGTTGTAGCATTAGAAGTAATTGATGTAATAATAAAATCATCAAAGGAAAAAACAAATGTAATTATGATGGTAAAAATTATTGAAGAAAACATATAAACAAAATATGTTTTGAATCAAGTTTTTGTTTTTGAATACCCTAAATCCAATGATGCTTCCATTAATGATTTATTAAATTTTTCACTTTTCGGGTACATTACTAAAATTCCATAAGGAAGTGTCATAACTGTGTGACCTAAAACAGTTCTAATTAATCCTTCACTACCAGATGATAAAGCTCCAAAAATTGATGTAAAAAACAAAGCAAGACTTACTCCTATAATAACATCAGGATTAATCATAGAAATATTATTTGTAACTGAATGAACAGCTTTTAAAATCTTATTTTTTTGTTTTCATAATGAGTAAACAGTTAAAAGTGAAATTGATACAACTAATACACTGGTAATTAAAGCAATGATTATTGAATTAACAAATGATAACATTATTTCAGATGAAAATAAATTTTTATATCCATCTCAACTAAAACCATTTCAAACAAATGAAACATATCCTTTATCTGATGTTTTATTAAAACTAAAAATAGCCATTGTAAATAATGGAATATAAGCAAGAATTAATATAATTAAAATATAAAAATATTTTGAAAATGATCTTAACCTAGTCATTAACTCCTCCTCTTATTTTTCTATAAATAACAGGAATTGAACTCACTCCAAAATAAACTAATGATGCTCCTAATAATGAAATCAAAACTACTGATGATGCTTTTTGCATATCAAATGGATTGGACGGATTTGATAAATCATTAATAACGTTACCAATTAATTGATTCCCTGCAGAATTGTCTAATAATTTGCTACTTACAGCAACAGACATGATTACTAATAAAAACACCACAATTATTCCAGAACAAATTGCTTTTAAACCATATGGAATAACTACTTTAATAAAAGTCATTATTTTGTTATAACCAAGATCATTAGATGCTTGAATAATATTCTTGGGCATACCATTTAATACGTTATACAATGGAATAATCATAAAAGGTAAAAATAAATAAACACATCCTAAATACAAATAACCTATATTATCAATGGGAATATCAAAAATTAATGTCAATATACCTCGTAAAGCTAATATCTTAACTAATGTAAATAAAAATAGTGGAGCAACAATCAATGATAATAAAATAAATTTTGTTGATTTATTTTTAGTATTAGTGATAATAAAAACATAAGGCAATGAAATTACAAGACAAGTTATAGAGACTAATATTCCGATTCCAAATGATCTTAAAAAAATTACTCAAAAATTTTGGTCTTTTCACATTTCAAATTTATCATAATTAGATAATGAATTATGTGGATCAATAAAAGATAAAACAATTATCCAAATTATTGGAATAATAACAAATAGAATCACAAAAATTAAATAAGGTAAGAAAAATAATTGCTGTGGTTTAAATCTAAATTTATTCACTTGTTACCTCTCTTATATTGGTATTATTTATAATCTTTACAGTATCTGTATTATGATGAATATCTTGTTTCATTAAATGCATTGAAGTTATATTCCAGTCTAAAAATAATTCTTCACCTTCATCAAACTCACTAGATGTTTCTACTAATATTTTTTTATTATTACATTGAACTTCAATCATATAATAACTTCCTTTATAAGCTATTGATTGAACAACTCCTGAAACTAAACCATTTGTCTTTTTAACTTGAATGTCTTCAGGACGGATTAATACATCTACTATTTCATCTTTATCAAATTTATATTTAGTTCAATATTTAACTTCTATATCAAAGAATGAAATTATTTCTTCTTCACTATCAATTATTTTTCCTTGAAATAAATTTGAATCTCCAATGAAATTAGCAACTCACTTATTAACTGGATAGTCATATATTTCTTTTGGTGTTCCGTATTGTTCTATAACACCTTCTCTCATTATTGCAATTCGATCTGAAAGTCTTAATGCTTCTTCTCTATCATGAGTAACAAAGATAAAAGTAATACCTAATTTTTTTTGAATATCCAAAAGAAATTGTTGCATTTGTTCTCTAATTTTTGCATCTAATGCTGATAATGGTTCATCTAAAAGTAATATAGATGGTTCAATAACAATGGAGCGAGCTAATGCTACTCTTTGTCTTTGTCCACCAGAGAGTTGATCAATTGATTTTTTTTCATGACCTTCTAAATTTACCAATTTGATAACATCTTCAACAATTTTATTCATTTCATTATTATTTATTTTTCTTGTTAAATATTTTTTTTCAAATCTTTCATTCATCAATGAAGGCCATACTTCTCATGAAGCATATTTAAAATCAGAATCATCTAGTCATTGTTGAATTTTTTGTAGTTTCTTTTTAGGTAATTTCTTTTTCTTTAAATCATTTTCATAATCTGCTTGAATTTTATCTAATTTCTTCATTGCATTTTTAGCTTCTTTAGCTCATTTTTTTTGCAATTTTTTTTGTTTTTCAAAAACACTTTGTTTAATTTTTTCCTTTGGAAGATCTATTCTTTTTAATCTTAATCCATACTTGATATTATTTTCAACACTTAAATGTGGAAATAAAGCATAGTCTTGAAAGATTGTTGAAACATCTCTCATATGAGGTGATAGATCTTTAATATCTAATCCATTGAATAAAATTTCTCCCCGTGTTGCTCATTCAAATCCACCTATCAACCTTAAAATAGTAGTTTTGCCTGAACCTGAAGGACCTAAAAGTGTTATAAATTCACCTTTATTTATCTTCAAATTAATATTTTTTAAAATAGTTTTTTCATCATATTTTTTAACTATATTTTTAAGTTCAATAACAGGTTTTTCTTTAGGGTTTTCCACTTCACTTTCTCCACTTTTTTTAATATTTTAGATAATTAATTTTATATATTTTTATAAAAATATATAAGATTTTTATCATTAATTATATATTTTTATAGTGATTAATCTATTAATGTAAAAAAGTTTTAGTGTTAGAATATTAGTTTATAAATATTTCAGCAATTAAAAAACCTACAATATGAAACAAGATACAACTATTGATCAAAGAATTAATGACATCATTACAAATAAAGAAACTAGAGATAATCTTAGTTTTATTGGATATTTTAAAAATAATAAAAAGAAATTATTATGAATTGTATTTGCAGCTTTTTTATTTGCATTTGCAATAACTTCTTTACTAAATAAAGCAGGAACAATTCCTACTGGTCTATCATCAATTTCAGTAACAATGTCTTTAATTCTTCCAGTAATAAAACCTTATTTAAATTTCATATACTTAGGTTTAAACATACCTCTATTTTTGATATTTTGAAAAAAAATTAAAAAAGAATATGTTTATAGCACTATGACTTTTTTAGTAACAAATGCTATTTTTGGTTTTTTAATAGGATTTGATTTTGTTGGAAATGGAAGAGGATCATTTGATTATGTAATTTCTCAACATGTTTTGATTTTTTGTCCACCTACAAATGAAAGAGAATGAGCATATGCTATTAATAATAATTATTTAAATATAGCATCAGTGAGAGTAGAAGATTACTACAAATGATTATTTGAAAATAATGTATATAGTGATGAAGGAGAAATTGCTAAACAATTAGAACGCTTCAAATATACAGGTGAAACATTAGCTGTTCAAAAAGGATGACCAATATTTGTATATTCTGCCTCTGCTGTTATTATTGCCGGATTAGCAGGTGCAATTGCATGAAAATATGGTGGATCTACAGGTGGAACAGATATTGTTGCATACTATTTTTCAACTAAAAAGAAAAAATCTGTTGGTAATATCCTAACTATTATAGGTATTTTATTGGTAGGAATTTCATTAATTGTAGTATGATCCATATCAAGTTTTGGACCTAAATCTATTACAAATGGTATTAATGGTTTTCAAACATTAATTGGATTACAAACTCTAGCATCAGTAATTTATATTGTTTTATATGGAAAAATATTGAATGTTTTATACCCAAAATATGGAAAAGTTACTATAAAAATTGATACAGTAAATTTAGAATCAATAAAAGAATATTTAACAAAATCAAATTTCAATCACTCTTACAAAATCCACACTCTTATAAGTGGATATACAGGAAAAGAAATTTATACTATTGAAACAGTTGTTTTAATTCTTGAAGTTGATGAATTTGTAAAAGCAATCAAAGAAGTAGATCCTAGAGCATGAATATCTATCTCTAATGTAAATAAAATATCTGGATCATTTGATTATTCGAAAGTAGAATAATTTACTATTTTTCAAAAACTTGATCATTTAATTTTTTACTATATTCAACAATTTCATTTTGATTAAAGTAAATTTGCATTTCATATTTAGCTCGATCAACTGCATCAGAAGTATGAATAACATTTAATCTTATGCTAGAAGAAAAATCACCTCTAATTGTTCCTGGTTGTGATTTTAATGGATCTGTTGCTCCAGCCATCAACCTCATTATTTCAACTGAATTATTTCCTGAAATAACCATAGCAACAACTGGACCTGCAGTGATTGATTCAATTAAATCATTGTAAAATGGTTTTCCATAATGAACATCATAATGTTTAGACGCTTGTTCCTTTGTTACAGTTAACATTTTAATAGCATTTATAATAAGACCTTTTTGTTCTATTCTTTTAATTATTTCACCTATAAGATTTCTTTGAATTCCTGTTGGTTTAATTAATGCAAATGTTTTTTCCATAGCATATATAATTTTACCTTCTTCTTTACTTTAATTTACTTTTTTAAATTAAATTAATTGTTAAATATAAATTTTATTTATCACTTATAATGTTAATGTGATGAATAATACCATTTTAATATTAAAACTAAAAAAATTGCAATTATAACTGGTGCTAGTGGAGGTCTAGGATCTAGTTTTACTAAAATTTTATCAATGGATAGTGAAATTGAAGAGATATGGGCCATTGGAAGAGATAGACAAAAGTTATCTAATCTAGTTAGTGAATATGGAACCAAAATTAAAATTATTCAATTAGATTTATCTAACAAAAATAGCTTCAACATATTAACAAATTTATTAAGAACTGGAAACTATGAAGTTAAATATTTAATAAATAATGCTGGATTTGCAAAAATAGGTTCATACAATGATATTGATATAAATAAATCATTGAATATGATTGATTTAAATATTTCTGCAGTAGTAGCTACTACACTTGTAGCCATTCGTTATATGAAAGAAAACTCACATATTATTAACATTGCATCACAATCAGCATTTCAACCTTTACCTTATTTAAATATTTATGCTTCTACAAAAGCTTTTGTTAGAAACTATACTAGAGCATTAAATGTAGAATTAAAAAATAAAAAAATATCTGCAATAGCCGTTTGTCCTGGATGAATTGAAACACCATTATTAGAAAAAATGAAAAATAATTCTAGAAATGATTTTATTAAAACAAAACCTTTAACAACAGCTAATAAGGTTGCTAAAAAAGCATTAAAAGATGCTAAAAAGAATAAAGATATATCAGTACCCACATTGTATGTAAAAATAGCACATGTTATTTCTAAAATTTTGCCTCAAAAATGGATGATGAAAATTTGATTAAAACAACAAAATAAAAAATAACAAATGTATTATTAAATTTTATTTTCGCGAACTGAAAATACTACTTAAATTTAATTGTTATTACTTCCAATTTAGCACTAAGACAATTTTTTATAATTTTTAATTGTTCAATTTATTTTTTTTGAAACTTTTTTATTTTTTATACAAGAAATTCTATAGTTACAAATTTTAAAAATATAATTAAGATATATAATTTAATAACATTTATGAGTAAAACAACATAAAGCAAAATTGAATAAATTAATTTCAGAATGTGGTGATGATTATGAAATTGATTTAATAAAAGATACAAAAGACTATTTTGAAGCTAAAGTTAAGGGAAATAAAAATAAAATGAAAAAATCAGAATTTCAAGAATTAAAAGAATTAGTAATTGATTGTTTTAATAATGTAAATAAAAGACTTGATAAAGTAGAAGCGAGATTAGATAAAGTAGAATCAAGACTGGATAAAGTAGAATCAAGATTGGATAAAGTAGAAACGAGATTAGATAAAGTAGAATCAAGATTGGATAAAGTAGAATTAAGACTTGATGATATTGAAAAAGATACTAAAAAATTAAAATTACTTCCAACAATATCTAAAGAGCTAAAAGTTAAAAAATAAATGTAAGCTAATCTAACAGATTTATTGTTATAAAAAACAATATTTAAAAAATTGCTTTTTAAATATAATTATTTGGTTATATGTTTTGACAACAATATAACAGAAAGAGAAAATTATTATGGCTAAATTAAATGCTGTTTTAGCTAGAAATGTAAATACAGTAGCTAAAAACATTTGTGATTTTTCACATACAGTTGCTTTTTCTCACTATAACAATTTATCTGCTCAACTTCCAGTTGATAAAAATGGAAAAATTGTTTCAAGTGATGTTAAAGAACAAGCAAAACAATGTATGAATAACATTGAAAAAATTATTAAAGGAATTGATCATAAATTAACTGATATTGTTAGATTGACTATTTTTACAACAACAATGAGTGATTTAGAAAATGCTGAAAAAATTATTGATACATTTTTTAAATCATATAAACCAGCTTTAACAAAATTAGTGGTTAATAAATTACCATTAAAAGCTAAAGTTCAAGTTGAAGCTGTAATTACTTGTGGAGAAGGTACAATTCCCAAAGCTCCTCAAGCAGGCGATTTAATTAAATTAGCTAAAAATACAAAATTAGTTGCTGGATTTAAAAACTCAACACATACAGTTGCTTTTTCACATTACAATCATTTATCAGCACAATTACCTGTTGATATTAAAGGAAAATTAGTAAGTAGTGATATTAAGGAACAAACAAAACAAGCTTTAAATAATGTTAAAGCTATCTTAATAAGTATTGATGTACCTTTTGATGACATTGTTAAATTAAATATTTATACAACATCTTTAAAAAATACAGATGCTATTTTAGAAATTCATAAAACTTTCTTCCCAGATTCATCTATTGCTAGAACTGTAAATTATTTACCAGCTTTATCAATAATTGAAGTAAAAGAATTACCATTAGGAGCAAAAGTTCAAGTTGAAGCTGTTATCTCTCATGGAGATGGAACACCACCTCAATTAGTTGAAGATCGTCATGGTATAGTTATTAAACCTTCAAATGCACCTAAAGTTCCTAAATGTAAACATTCATCTCAATCAGTTGCTTTTTCACATTACAATAACATTTCCCAAATTGCACCTATTGATGCTAAAGGTAAATTAGTTGCTAATGATTTTGAAAAACAATTATTAACATGTATGACATATCTAGATGAAATTGCTAAAAACATTAAACATAAAATTACTGATGTTGTAAAAATTAATTTTTTTGTTAAAGATATTAATGATTATGAAAAAATAAATAAAATTATGAAAAAATTCTTCCCTAAGGCATTGCCTGCTGGTAGAGTTGTAGAAGTTAAAAATCTTAGAGCAGGTGCTTTAGTTACAATTGATGCCATTGTATCAAATGCTGAAGGAACTGCTCCAGAATATAAATAAACAAATAATATATAATCAAAACACAACAAAATGTTGTGTTCTTTTTTTTATTTTTTTTGTTATACTGGTTTTAGGAGAAATAATATGGGAATTGTTATTAAACAAGTTAACTCGCTCGAATTAATACATAAATTATCAAATCCAAGAATTCCATATTTTCAAAGAGAATACACTTGAGATGAAGAGTGTATTAATGATTTTTTAAATGATATTGTTAAATCTAATACAAATAATTATTTTTTAGGAACAATAATAATTAAAAATGTTGGAGAAGAAAATATTATTTTAGATGGTCAACAAAGAATAACAACATTGGTATTAATTTTTAATCAACTATTTAGACTATGAAAAAATTCAACAAATAAAGAATTAGAAGATATAAATAATCACTTAACAAAAAGATTTAATTTTGAATCAGCTAATTTAAAAGATGGGGATTTATTGAATGAAATAATCAATAATAATCTAAATGAAATTGAAAAAAATAAAATATTGTTAAATAGTAAATATTGAAATAGTTTTAAAACTATTGGAGATCAATTACAAACTCTTAAAAATCAAAATAGTTTTAATACTATTATTGAGAAATTGCAAGAGTCTGTTTTTTCTTTAGTTATAGTGGATGAAAAATTTGATGAAAATGATATTTTTGAAAAAATAAATTCAACAGGAAAACCTTTGACACAATTTGATTTAATTAAAAATCATTTATTTTCAAAAATATTTGAAGAAATTTCCAATGATAAAAAAGATCCTAACAAAGAAATAGAAAAAAAATTAAAACAAATTGATGATGTAATAAATAAAATTGATAAAAATATAGATGAAACTAAAGAAAAATTAATTAGGCATTTCATTGCTTGAGTTACAGGAAACTTAGAAACAGAAAAAAATAATAATATTTATAAATCATTCAAAAAATACTTAAAAATAGAAAAAGAGAATGATAATAAAGCAGCTCAAAAAATTTTTGATTTAATAATTAACTTTTCTATTTATTATAAATACATAAAAAATAAAGAATGAGAGAAAAATAAAGTAATTTCTAAACCTTTATTAACTATAAATTATCAATTTGATACATTTATTGTTTTAATAATTAGAATTTTTGAAGCAAATAGCAAAATTAAAAATGAAGAAATTATTTTTGACAGCGAACAAGAAAATGAAATATTAAATTGCTTATTATTAGTTGAAAATTATATTTATAGAAGGAAATTTGTTTCTTTACAAAATAAAATTATTACTAGAAAAATTCCCAAAATACTTTTTGATTCAAATTCAGATTTACTTGAATTAGATTTTTCACAACAACTTTATTTTGAACTTTTTGTATTGCCAAATAACAACAATCAATATAGAGTTCCTAACGATAATGAACTATTAGAAGGAATGAAAAATACTGATGTATATAAAAATGATAGGAAAAGTACACTAACATTCTTATTTAGATTGGGAACACTAAATATAAAAGAAAATTTTTCAATTGATGACTTTACCATAGAACATATTTTGCCTCAAGATCATAAAAAATGAAATATAAGAAATGAGGATGAAAATGAAGTAGATATTAAAAAACAAACAATAGGGAATTTAACCATAACTTCATATAATTCAGAATATAGCAATGAAATATTTAAATTTAAAAAACAAGAGATAAAAGAAAGGGATAATTTTCCTCTAAATAAATATTTTCAAAATGTAAGTGAATGAAATTTGGAAGAAATTAAAAAAAGAGCAGTTGAATTATTTAATATAGC
>CAYURK010000020.1:0-9971 GCA_964447225.1 uncultured Metamycoplasma sp. | reverse complement strand
TCTTTTTTGGAATGCTTCCAGGTACATTTGTTTTTAATAAGGATGTTACTGGATCAGATATTTCATCATTTGAAATTATTTCAATTATTGGTTTGTTAGTAATTGGTATGATATCAATTGCACTAATTTTTTGAGTATTTAAAGGCGATATTAAAAAACAACATCCTATTGCCTATTCGATTGTACATACATTGAATGCAATATTGTTATCAATAGGAATATTGATTACAACAATTATTTATCCAAATACATTTGAAAATGGTAATTTATCTGATAGATATATGTTATTAGGTGTTTACTATGCTGCTTGAGCAGTTGTATTAAGTCTTATTGTATTAATAACAATGTCATTGTATAGAAAACAATATCCTTTATCATGATCAAAAGTTTCATTTGCATTATTTTCATTCATTTTTGCAGGAATTATTGATTTATTTGTATATTTAGCAACAAGAGAAGCTAATACTATAAGTGATACTCAAAGTGTTTTAAATTTGGTTTCGTTGAATGAAAATAATACAGTTTTAATATTCTCAGTATTGACACTTATTTCAGCAATAATATCATTTGTTGTGTTTGGTTTTGGTGTTGCATATGTAAAAAGATTTAGAGATGTTTTATTAGGTGATAGAACTGAAGTTGAAATTGATTCTATTAAAGATTGAGAAAATTCAAGAGTTTTATCAATTATTATTTCTTCTATTTTAGCTCTTACATTTAGTGTTTCTATCATTATGAATGAAACATTATCAGTTTCTGAATCATTGTTCTATGTTGAAATTGCTATTGATGTTGTTTTTGTAATTGCCTATATTGTTATCATTTCTTATGTAAAAATGATAAATGTTAAAAATTCTAATAAAAATTTTCTAGTATCAAAAATATTTAAAACAATTGATAATGGTTTACTGTTAGATGTTTTTGCTTGAATTATTCTTGTTAAGTCAACATTAATTCAAGGATTTATATATGAAGATAGTTCCTATGGTAATGGTTTAAGATCATTAATAGTATTATTAACATTTGCTTCAACTTTAATACTATATGGATTTACATCAATAATTCAAGTTAATGTTCCGAATTTAAGAAATGCAGCTGTTACAATTCCAACAATATCATTTTCAATTATTTTGGCTATATTTGTGATTTTATTCAGTGGTTATTTACCTTATAATAATTCTCAAGCCGAAAATGTTGGTTCATTGGTATTTGTATTTATGCCATTAATATTATTAATTGGAACATCTATTTCGTTGATAGTGAAAATTTTAATTATTGCTAAAATATTTAAAGTTAATTGAGTTAAAGAAGAATCTGTTGATAAGTCTTATTTAGTTAAACAACAAATTGAAGATAAAAATGACTTTATTGGAGAAAGAACAAAAGAAGTAGATATTAATCAATTGAATAAAACAAACAAAAATAGTGAAACAATGACAATCAATAATGAAAGGGTAAATTAAGGAGGTAAATTATGAATAAGAAAACATTACTTTTATCATCTTTATCTATTTTATCAATAGGAGCTACAGCAACAGCTCTAGCTCTAACTAACTCTTCAGTTTCACTATCTTTGGATTCTAATCATTTAGCAAAGTCTTTTTCTCCAAATGAAGGACAAAAAGATAGATTAGTTAATCCGGATGAAGTTTTTTACATGAGTCCTGTTTTAACTCCTAATAGTTATCCTATTGTTAATTCTGATGATTCAATTAATCAAGATAATGTAAATCAATGAAAATATTTTTCTGAAAATTTAAAAAATATTTCTTTATCAAGTTCTTTACCTTCTCAAGTTAGTTCTATTGTTAATTCTTTAAAAAGTATTGGTACTGAAATTGATAAAACAGTTCAATTAAGAGAAACATTAGCAACTAATAAGCAAAATTGAATTGATTCAAACAAAGATACATGACCAGAAAATATTTTAGGTGATTTGGAAACATTTTGAGTTAACAATATTAGACCACAGATTATTAGTCAAATGGGCGCTCAAGAAAATATTGATACTATTCCTGGTATTAATGATATTCAAAACAATTTGTTAATATTATCAGGAATAACTAGTGGTAACAAAATAGCAACATTAACTAATTATTCAAATGATAGTTTCAAATCTCTAAATCTTTCTCAACAAAATGCTTCTTCTCAATCATTATCTATTGGTAATGTTGCAGGTGTAGGTTATAGTCAATTAATTAAAATTGCTGAGTTAAATTCTTCTACAGCTGGGACATATGCACTAAGTTTCTCATTTAGATCTTCAACTAGTACTTTTAGTCAATCAGGAACACTTTATATAAAAAACGATAATAACCAACTTTCTTCTGCAAGTACAATTGATGATTTAATTAAAAATTTAGATGTTTTTGGTAGATGGGATATTCAAAATTTTAACAGTTTAGATGATAGCTTTAAAACATTTAATAATTTTGTTATTCAAAAAAATTCATCTGGTAATTGAGAAATATTAGTTAGAATAAAAGATAATGATTTATTAACAGATATAGAGTTTTTAACTGCTATAGAAGGTGTAACTAGCCAATTATTATCTCCATCAAGTTTTGGTATTTTAGATGTTCAAGCTGATGAAAATTCAACATTTAGATCAAAGATTGAAGCTACAGGAGACAAAAAATTAGTTGAAGATCCATCTACTATTAAACCTATTCAATTCTTTAGTAAATATTTTACTTCTAGTCGTGTTAATTCTACTTCAGACATTTTGTTTAATAGAAAATTAGAATTTTATCAAGGTCCTTCTTCATCAGAAGTTTTATTGGGTTTAAATTATGCAAATAATATTGGTTTTGAAGATCAAAGTAGTGTTTTTAATTATGATCCGATTATTTTGTATACAAATGGTGTATCTACTGGTAGACAAGAAATGATTTCTTTAGTAGCTAATGGTAATAGTGCTTCTTGAATTAATGGTTCTGAATCAAATTCGTATGATTTATTTTCTGAACTAAGATCTCAATTGCCTTCTCAAATTACTGATGATAATTTTGCAGAAGCATCAACTATTAAGTTATCTTCTTATTTAGATACTAGTTCAAAAATAACTAAACAATCATTTACATATTCAGATTATTTCTATGCAATAGGTAATAGAAAAAATAGTGATTATTCAGGTGTAAATGCAGTTAATTCTATTACATTTGAAATGGAAGATCCTACTCAGAAAATGTTTTTTGAAAGACCTAATTCATTCCCTGAAAATGTAAATAGCATAACACCAGAAGATTCATCTATAAAAGCTAATGTGTCTGTTGATGAACAAGCTAAAACACTTTCAATATTAGGTGATGTTTACTATCAATTTTCTCGTTCAAATTCTGGTGATTTTAATGGCAGAAACTTTTCATTAGGTGAAGTATCATTATGAACTGCATCTAACAATAAAAATTTCAAAACAGAGGCTAAAAATATTTCGGGTTCAGCAAGATCTATTTATGATGAGTTAAACAATAATTGATCTCTTGTATCTTGAGCATCAAACAATTTATTTGGTGCTTCAACAAAAAATGATAGATATCTTGTAACAAATGACAATGTAAATTTAGCAAAAGATATTGTTCAAAATTATTTAGCAAATAGAAATAATTCTGCTTCTCTTTCTCAAGTAAACGAAATTATTAATAATTCTATTGAAATTATAAAAACTGATGGTTCAAATTCAGGTTCAATTACTGAATCTACTTCATATACTTCTCTATCAAGTGATTCAAAAAATAAATTAGCAGATAATGTTGCTAAATTGATAAAATTGCAATTTGGTATTATTAATGATGAATTTGTTAATCAACAATACACATTAATATTTAACAACATTAAATCAGTTGTTGAGTCTTCAAATACATCTGAATATAAAGTGTTTAATGCTTCAGATGATATTCTTGAATTATACACTTCACCTCAAGGAATTAATTTGATTAAATACAAAAATGGTGCTTGAAATAATGCTTCTGAAAATAAAAAAGTTACAATGAAAGAAGCTATTAGTGCATTGTTTGATGTGTTGTATTTTACTAATGATGAAGGTATTGTATTAGGACAATCAATTTTTAGTACAAATCAATTAGCTAGTATATTTGCATCTTTAGATTCAAATGCTTTAACTACATTTGAACTAAGTTCAGATACTATATACAATAAGGTTAGAATTTATAATCAAATTTTAAATAGTTTTGGTGGTAATCTTGATTTATTAGGATCAATTAGTGATTCATTAAAAAATGGAACTAAATTTAATTTAGATGAAAATAGATTACAAAATGCTTTACAATTAGCTATTTCAAATGTTGCTGATACAACAAATAGTATTAGAAAAAATAATCCAAATTCTGAAAATGTAAGTTCATATTATTTAGATGATTTAATTTCAGGTACAAATGCAATTATTTGTTTAAATTGAAAATTAAATCAGATTCAGCAATCACCTTCTTCTCTATATTCAACTAGAGAAGCATCAGATTCTCAAGAATTATTGGATAAAATTAATACTATTTTAAATGATGGTAATGCTCAATTTAGTGCTAATGAATTAAGTATTTGATCAAATATCATCAATGATACTTACAATTTTTCAAATTATTCTTCTGATTTATCAGGAAGAAATGGTAATGATAGTTTAGATAAAATGTCTGAAGCATTAACAAATGATGAAAATATTTTAAAATCAAGATCAACTGATTCTACTTCAGCAGCTATTGCTGTTCAAAATGTTTTAAAATATTTATGATGAATTGTTGTTGCTTTAATTGGAGTAGGTGTTTTAGTTGCTTCAACTGTTGGAGTTTCTACTAAAGATAGACAAGTTAAGTTATCATCTCGTCCTGTTTTAAAATGATTATTAATTTCAGGAATTGTATTAGGATTAGCAGTAGCAGTATTGGCTATAGTTATTGGTGTTGTACTATAGTTAAGTAAGTACTAATTATTCTGATAAAATATAATGAAAATTCACTAACATTAGTAAGTTGGTGAATTTTATTTTGTTAAAACTTAAAAAGTATTTGATATATAATAATAACTATCATGAAATTAGCAATTGTTGTAGATTCATCTTGTGGATTAACTAAAAAAGAAGCCGAAGCAAGAGGATGACATTATTTACCTTTATATATAAACATCAATGGTAAAGAATATAAAGATGGAATTGATTTAACAGTTGATAATTTTTTAGAATATTATAAAGAAGATTCAATAGCTAAAACATCATGTACTCCAATTGGAGAGGCACATCAATTGATTGAGAAATTATCTAAATCAAATGATTTTGTTGTTGTTTATCCAATCAGCATGGGTTTATCATCTCAAAAGAATAATTTAGAAGTAATAGCAAAAGACTTTAAAAATGTTTATATTATTAAATCAAAAAATGTTTGTCAATTAATAGTTAAAGATCTTATTGAATTAGAAAAAGATGTATTATCTAATGATTTGACAGTAAAACAAGCAGTTGAAAAAATTAATAAGCAAGACATGTCATATGTTCCAATTTTGTTATATCCAAGAGATATTCAAGTTTTAGTTAGAGGTGGACGTTTGTCTCCTTCTGCTGCTAAATTAGCTAAGCTTTTAAGAATTTTTCCTGTTATTGGATTTCAAGATGGTAATTTAGAAAAATTTGACAAAGGAGTTACGTTTAATAAAACATTTTTTAATACAGCAGTTGATCACTACAAAAAACTTTCTAAGAAAAAAAATATTACATTAATGTTTTTAGATACAAATAATGAAAATGCAAATGTTTTATTTGACGAGTTAATAGAAAAAATTGAATATAAAAAGCCTATTATTAGATATTCAATTCCGCCAATAATTGCTGTTCACACAGGAATAGGTGCTATTGCTATTTTTTTCACTGAGTTAAATAAAGACATTAGTGAATATAGTTTTGATATTGAAGGTAAAAGATAATAATGGAAACAACAAGAACTAATTTTTTTGATAAATATAAATTAAAAAATGCTAATATAAAATCTAAACTTTTAACAAGATCACTATTATGAATGTCATTAGGACTTATAGCAATTTTATTAGTTGCTTTTCTAGCTTCAAGTATTGATTCTTTTTTTACTTTTGTGCTAAGAATATCATTAGGAACATCATGAATTTGATCATGATTATTTAATATTGCAATAATTCTTGCTCTATTTTTCACAATTCAAAATAGAAATATTAACATTATTATTCCTGCATTTATTTATTGTATTTTTGCTGTCTATGAAGGAATATTTTTAACATCAATAGTTGCATTTGCAGGAGGGAATAAAGATATATTTAGCAATATGGTTTTATATATGATTGCTCCTGCTGGTATATTTTTAGTAATGGGATTTTTAGGATATTTTAATTTGATAAATTTTACTAAATTAATTCCATTTGCTTCTTTTGGTTTTTTATCTTTATTAATTATGTCTATTATTTTAATAATTATTAATAACTGAGTTGTTGAAACTATTTACTTGTATTTAGCTTGTTTAGTTTTTATAGTTTGAGTTGGTATTGATTTACAAATGTTATTTAGAGCAGAAAATATAGTTGATGGTATTGATAAAAAAGATGCTAATCGTCTTGCATTTGTTTTTGGTATTCATCTATTTATCGACTTTATTAATTTATTAAGAATATTTATTCGTCTATTTAGTAATTTTAATTAAGAGTTTTTTAAGTTTTTAAAAATTTTTATATAATTGTATAAATATTACTTACGTAAGGGTGTAGTTCAATGGTAGAACAGCGGGCTTCAACCCCGCATGTTGTGGGTTCGACTCCTATCACCCTTGCCATTTTTTTTTAATTTTTTCATGTATAATTAGCATTAATCTAAATTATCAATTATCTTTATCAAGGAGGTAAAAAATGATTGTAACAATAGTAACATCATTGTTATTTGTTATTTCATTTTTAATAATAATTATTGGATTTTTAATGTCTCCTGATGCTAATTCATTTTCAGGAGCAATTGTTGGTTCATCAGATCTTAAATTGTTTTCTCAGTCTAAAGAGCAAGGTTGAAAAAAATTTTTAAAATGATCAATGATTATTTTAGGAATTATTATGTTTTTGACTACTTTATTAATTAGAATTTTTATTAAGTAAATATGTTTTCAAAAGATTCAGTTATTAAATGTTTGGAAACAAACAAAAAGGCATCATTTTTAGATCTTGCTAGATTATTGAATGTAAATCAAAAAGATAATCGAGAATTTTCTAATTTTTTAAATGAACTTAAAAATAAAAACATTATTTCTTATTCTAAAAGATATGATAGTTATTTTATCCCAAAATTTTTAGGTAGCTATAATCTTGAATTTATTGTCAATACAAAAGGGATGAGCTTTTGTATTTTTCCTTTAGAAGAAAATGTTGAAAAAAGAGCATTAATATTTAAAAATTCTTTTTCAGTTCTTAAAGGAGATATTGTTAATGTAAATATTTATAAAGATATTGATGAAGGTTTTTATTTTGCAACTATTAATTCTTTGGTTGAAAGAAAAAACAAATATATCTATGCACAAGTTGATAAAAATTTAAACATAACACCAATCTATTTTAATCAACAAAATATTATCTTTAATTATGATAAAACAAATTTAATTCCAAATTCATATGTTAAATTTAAAATTGATAATGTAAAAAAAGATGTTGTATTCTTAACACTAGATAAATTAATATCTTCAATAAGTCAGCCTTATTCCGATATAGAATTAATTGTTGATTATTCAGAAGTAAAAAAAGATTTTCCTGAAGAAGTAATAAATGAAGCTCAAAAAATACCTGATGAAGTTATTAACGAAAAAGATTTTGATAGAGTTGATTTGACTAAAGAAATGGTAGTAACAATAGATGGAGAAAAAACTAAAGATTTTGATGATGCTATAAGTGTTAAAAAAATAAGTAATGGTAACTACATTTTAGGAGTTCATATTGCAGATGTTGCTTACTATGTTCAAGAAAATTCTCTATTAGATATTGAAGCAAAAGAAAGAGGAACTTCAATTTATTTAATTAACAAAGTTATTCCAATGCTTCCTGAAAAATTATCAAATGGAATTTGCTCACTCAATCCAGATGTAAAACGTTTTACATTAACTCTTGAAGCTGAAATTGATAAATTGGGAAATATTATAAAACATAAAATATTTCCATCTTTAATTAAATCCAAATATCGTCTTACATATAATCAAGTAGCTAATATGAATAATGATGTTTTAATTAAAAGTGATATTAATCTCTATCAGATGTTAGAAAATGCATATGAATTAAGTAATATTTTATCTAATGTCAAAAAAGAGCAAGGATATATTGATTTTGAAATTGAAGAACCTATTATTGAATTGGATAATTTAACAGGAAAAGCAATAGGTATAAAAAATCGTCAGAGACTTTCTTCTGAAATATTAATTGAAAATTTTATGGTCTTTGCAAATGAATTGGTGTCTGAAACAATTGCTAAATTAAACATTCCATCAATTTATCGTATTCATGATGCTCCTGATGCTGAAAAAATTGAATCACTAAAATCATTTGTAAAAGTATTAGGAATTAATAACGTTAATATTAAGAATTCTACTGATCCAAAAATGTTTCAAAATACAGTTAACCAATTAAAGCAAAAAAGATTTGATAGTTTAATCAAAATGGCTTTATTAAAAACTATGCAAAAAGCTAAATATTCATCTAATAATATAGGTCATTTTGGTCTTGCCTCTAAATATTATTCACACTTTACATCTCCTATTAGAAGATATCCAGATTTGTTATTACATCGAATTATTTGAGAAGTAATAATTAAAGGTAACAAGAAATATTCAATTGAAAAAGAAAATCAGATTGAATCTATAGCAAAACATTCTTCATTTTGTGAAGTAAAAGCTACTGAATTAGAAAGAAAAGTTAATGATATTAAAAAAGCAGAATTTTATGAATCAAAGATTGGATTAGTGCAAGAAGCAACAATTGTATCATTTCATAAATTTGGAATATTTATTGAATTTGATGATATGACAAATTCTTTAGTTCATATATCAACAATTGCTGCTTTTAATGATTATAAAATAAGTGATGATTTATGTAAATTAATATTAAAAGATAAGACATATACTATAGGTCAACGAGTAAAAGCTAAAATAATCTCTACTTCTAAATTAGAAGGAAAAATTGATGCTGTTATTGTATAAATTTACTAATTTAGTATTTTAATAATAACAAGTTATTAAGATATAATTTAGTATGATTTTAAAGGGTAAATTTTGTGATAGAAAATAAAAAAATTTTAGAAGTCAAAAATTTATACATGAAATATAATAAAAAAGATGATTCATATATTTTAAATAATCTTAATTTTTCAATTAATGAAGGTGATTTTCATGCTTTTATAGGTGAAAATGGAGCAGGAAAGTCAACAACAATTAAAATAATCTCAGGATTAAATAATGATTATGAAGGAGACATAATTATTAATGACTTAAACACTAAAGATAATTTTAAAGCTAGACAAAATTTTTCATATATTCCAGATAAAGTTATCTTTCCTTCAGGAATATCAACTTGAGATTATTTATACAATGTAACTCTTTTATCAAGAACTGATAAAGAAAAAATTAAAATCGAATTAAATGAATTAATTGATAAATATGATTTAAAAGATGTTATTAAAAGAAATCCAAATAAATTATCCTCAGGACAAATTAAAAAAATTTCGTTAATTCAAGTGTTGCTAGAAAAATCAAAATTTGTAATTTTAGATGAACCGGCTGCTTTTTTAGATCCATCAACAAGGATGGAATTGTTTAATACATTAAAAGAGATGAATAAAAGTGGAATAACTATAATGATTTCATCTCATATTTTAGAAGAAATTAAAAATTATATAAATTTAGTTACTTTTATTAAAAAAGGAAAAATAATGTGGTCTGGGAAAGTTTCAGGTAATGAATTAATTAAAAAATATAAGGAAC
>CAYURK010000019.1:0-11589 GCA_964447225.1 uncultured Metamycoplasma sp. | reverse complement strand
AATACAAATGCAGAAGATGCAAGTAATAATGACATTGAACCAATAAAAAATTTAGATGATTTAAAATTGTTATTTTTAGGAGTTTTTTTCATATAAAAATGCCTCAAATATAAAATGATACTTCAAAAAGCAAAAAACATGAAAAAATGATTCTTAAAAATAACAAATTATCATTGATTTAATCATCAATTTATATTTTTTTTAGAAAACTTTTTACTAAAATTTTTTGCCATTATTGGTTTATTAATTTTAAGCAACAAAATTGCAAAAATAATAATTGAAAAAAATATTAATCATTCACTTGAAACAAATGCTTGTACACTAATTTTAATAATCACAAAAAAATTAATTACTATATCTAAAATTAAATAATAATTATCCATAACTGGCTTTAATCAAAAAAATAATAAAGATAATATGTATGTGAAAGAAATAATGGGTGTTAAAAATATATTTGAAATTATGGAAGTAAAATTAATTTCATCATTCATATAAATATTGATAAATATTGATATTAACCATGTATAAATAAATATTCTTGTCTTTTTATATTTAATACTAGAATTTGATAAAAAAGTAATAACATAAGTTAAAGCAAAAGAAAATACAAATGACATCGAAAAAACAATAAATGGATTCAAAATTAAAAAACATATCATAACAAATCCTAATAAATTTAGTACATGAAATTTTTTATTTAAAAAATTGTTATTTATGTATCTTAAAAAAATAAAAATAAAAGCCCTTGTTGCAGCTAAAGGAAATTCTAACAAAACAAGATAAGGAATAATTATAAATATAGGTATTGAATAAATATATTTATTCTTTATTTTTAGTAATAGTAATAATTTATTTAAAATGTAAATAGTGATATTTATATGAAAACCAGAGATGGTTATTAAATGAACTATTGATAAATTAGTAAATTTAAAATAAACTATTTCATTAATATAATTCCTATGACCAAACAAAATTAAAGAATTATACCTAGAATAATAAGGACCACCTTTACTCATATAGTTAACTATGTTTTCTTTAATTGAATAAATACTTGATGTATACCTAATTTGTGCATTTTGAATGATATAGTCAACTTTTTGTGATTTTAAATATTTATAAAAATCATTAGACATATCATTTTTTAAAATTGATGATGAACTTATATTTAATACATCATTAATTTTAAAATTATCATATGTTCTAATATATAACTTATTATTTTCATAATTAACAATAATTCCCGAATTCATTTTCTTAGTAACTATTACATTGCAATTAATATCTTTTAATATTTTGTTATCATCAATAAATTTAATAAAGAAAACAAAAGCAATTATTATCGAAATAAAAATTAATGATATTTTTCAACTAATTAAAAAAAGAAAAATTGTATTAATAATGAAAATAAAAAATCATATTAGATTATATGAATATGTAATTAGAAAAAATGATATAAATTCAATAGCTATTAGAGTAACAATTAAGAAAGATCAATTATATCTTTTAATTGAGCCAGTGTAACTGGTCCAATCCCTTTTAAAGCTAAAATTTCTTCTCAAGTTGTTATTTCGTATTGTCTTCTGTGATTAATTATTGTTTGTGCTATTGAATTTTTCACTCCTAATTCCGTTAATTGTTCTACTTTGTTTAGGTCTTTTCATTTAATCTTTTTAATAGAACCCACTTTATATGGAATTGTTACTTCATAATCATTGTCTATAACTTGTTCTAAATTTAAAGAATTAATATCTGCTGAAGTTAAAACATCAGCTTTAAAAATTATTTCCCTTAGTTTTTTAGGTTTGTAAAATACATAAGAACCTGGACTTTTCACTGCTCCTTCTATATTTACACAATATTGAGAAACTACATTTGAACTATTATTTGATCTTGGTTTAAAAATTAAATATGATAAACCAGTCACTATTCCAATAGTAAATATTGGAAAAATTACTAACAATACTTTTTTGATTTTTTTAATCATTATCCTCCTAATAATCAAGAGGAAATAAAAACTTTTTTCAGTGTTTTAAATTATATCATAAAAATGTAAATCTTAGTTCCACTAAGACTTATCATTATCTCTTTTTGAATCATCACTTGTATTTAAATCTATTTCTAGTGTATTTAATTTTCTTAATTCTTTATAATGACCTGATAAATATAAATAAGTATATGGTAAGAATATAGAACCAGAAACTCAATTACCAATAGCGGCTGGCAATAAATTTGTAAATATTACCTTAAAAACATAATAACCTGCATTAGGACATTTATTATATACAGAAGTAAAACTTGTTTTTCAATCAACAAAATTATTAAGTGTTTTATAAGATTCACCAAGTTCTTTAATTGCTTCTTGATTTAATTGTCAATTAATACCATAGAAAATTGTTGATTGTTCACTTGGATTTATCATATAGAACAATCCCATTGAAAACAAAATAGCATTTGCTACAACATGTTGAAATCCTGCGATTGCAAATAATCAAATTGGAAAATAAATTAATAATATTTTAGCTGATGAATGATTTGTAGCAAGTGTTGCTCAAACTGATCCAGCAACTAGAATATTACATAAAAAACCTGAAAAAATTACAAAGTATCAACTCATGTGAAGTTTTTTACCACAAATATAACCTAATATTAATTGATAATTTTCATTTGCAAAAAAATCAGCAGCTCTTGTAATTGCTCCAAATAAAATCCCACCTATAATATTACCTATAAGTGTATACATTCATTTTATTACTATTTTTCTAAACTTAACATGATTACCACTACTATCTTTTTGTTTAGTAATTCAAGATAACATTGTTAAGTTATCTGATGTAAATAAAGATCCTCCTAAAAATAAAATCAAAATAATTCCAACTGGGAATAAAGCAGCTGCAGTAAATAAAGCTAAACCCGGAATATGAATACTTTTATAAATAATTGTTGATCCATCAGCACTATAAACATTTTCAATAACTCCATCTCATGAACCAATTATTACAATGAAAACTAAATATGCAATACCAACATAAATTGAACCTAGCATTCCAAGTAAAATCATTTTAAAAGGAGAATTATCTAGTTTGTGAGTTGCATATGCTACTGCATGCTTGAAATTATTTTTATACTCTCTCATGACTCTAAAATTATAAACCTAACTCAATAAATAGTTATATTTTTTTAATACCATTCATATATGGAATTAAAACTTTTGGAATATCTATTGTTCCATCATCATTTTGATATTGTTCTAATATTGCAGCAAAAACACGATCTATTGCTAATCCACTTCCATTAATAGTATGAGCTAATTCAACTTTGCCCTCACTATTTCTATATCTAATTTTTGCTCTTCTAGCTTGAAAATCACTAAAATAAGAAATTGAAGATACTTCTCTAAATCTTTGCTCAGATGGAAGTCACAATTCTAAATCATAAGTTATTGATGAACTAAAACCCAAATCACCTGTACACAAAATTATTCTTCGATATGGTATTTCTAATAGTTCTAAAATATTTTCAGCATCTTTAACACACAATTCAAATTCTGTCATTGCATCTTCTTTAGATGTAATTTTAACCATTTCAACTTTGTTAAATTGTCTTGATCTAATTAATCCCTTTGAATCTTTTCCACCTGAACCAGCTTCAGATCTAAAACATAAAGTATATGAAGTCATTCTTTTTGGTTTAGATAAATCAATAATTTCATCATTGTAATAGTTTGTAACAGGAACTTCTGCAGTTGGGATCATTCATAAATCTTCATCTTGAATTTTAAATAAATCATCTTTAAATTTAGGTAATTGACCTGTTCCAAACATCATATTTGAACTTACCATTACAGGTGGCAATAATTCTTCATATCCATTTTTTGTATGAATATCTAACATAAAATTTTCAAGTGCTCTAATTAATTTTGCTCCAGCATTTTTAAACACAGCGAAACGACTACCACTTAACTTGACTCCACGCTCAAAATCAACAATATCTTTTTCTACTGCAATTTCATAATGAGGTTTAATATTTTTTACTAGTCCTCTTCCTAAATCTTCTTTTCTATGAATTTCAACATTAGAATTTTCATCATCACCAATAGGTACATTATCCTGTGGTATATTTGGAATAAACTGAATTATTTCATCTAATTTTGATTGATATTCATCTACTTTAGATTCTAAATCTTTAACTTGCTCTTTAATTTTTGAAGCTTTTTCCATTAGTTCTGGAGTTCTATTTGAAGATAATTGATGAGAAATTTCATTTCTTTGTTCTTGAATTTTATTTAAATTAAAAATTAATTTATTTTTCTCATTAACACTATTTGATAAATTTTTAAGCAAATTTTCATCAACATTTCTTGATTTTAGTTTTTCTATTACATAATCAATATTTTTTTGAATTAATTTTGTATCTAACATAATATCTAATATTTTACATAGAATTTTAGCATGAACAAAACACAAAATACTAAACTTTTAGTTAAAATATTAGAAATAGATTTATATGGAAAATACATTGCTTGTTAATATTGGAAATACAAATACAACAATTGCTTATTTACAAAAAAATAATTTGAAAATTGAAAAAATTGCGACTTCCAACATTGAAAAAATTAATTTTAATAATGATATAAAGAATTGTTTAATTTGTTCTGTTAATAACAGAGGAAATGAAATAATTCAAAAAAGACTAAAAGAAAGTAAAATCAAATTTAAAAATTTAACACACAAAGATTTCAAATTAATTAATTTAAGTCATTTAAAAAATCCAAATGAAATTGGAGTTGATTTGTTATCACAATTAAACTATATAAATTCAATTGAAAAACAAGCAATAATTATTTCTTTAGGAACAGCAACAGTAATTCATTGCATAAAAAATAAAATATTTCAAGGAGCAATTATTTTGCCTGGTATATATGAATCAAAAAAAACAATTACCAATTCAACAGATATAGAAATAATTTCATTAAATAAAACAAATAATTTATTAGGACTAAATACAAATGAAGCAATTTCAATAGGATTAATTAATACAATTGAAAATTTTATAAATCAATTATTAATCAAATACAAAAAAGCAAAAGTTTTTTATACTGGTGGTAATGCAAAATATTTTAAAAATACTAAAAACTGAAATTACATTGAAAATCTTGAAATACTAGGAATGTCTTTATTAATTAATAATAAAAAATAATTTAGATGTTGTTACTATCATTAAATTTGTTAATTTGATTTATAATAAATTGTTTTTTTGATTTTCAATTTAAATGACTAACTCTTTCAAGTGGATATTTTTTAGATTTAAAAAAGTTTTCTACATCTTTATCAATTACAAAATCATCATAAGATTTTCAATAATTAAATGTATCCAAATAAATTCCTATAACAAATAAACCTGTTTTTTTATCCAAAATAGCACAAGGCATTTTAATTGTTCCAATAGAATAATTAATAACAATATCAAATTTATCACTAAAACCAATAACCTCATTATTAAGGTCATTTTTAATTTTTTCAATTAGTAATTCATTTAAATTAGTTAGTGATATTTGCGATGTAGAATGATTAATTTTTCTTTCTAGTTCATCTCCATTATTTTGAGTATTTTTGTAATACCTATAGTTTTTTTTATCTTCTTCACTTAAATCTAAAAATTTCAATCATTCTTTAAACACACCCATGTCATCAGAATTAGAAGGATTTTGAATGTCTTGAGAATATATAGACTTAATAATAATCATTTTATCTCTTGCTCTAGAAGTAGCAACATTTAAAGCATTTTTACCTCCAGGTTTAGCTACATATGTTGAATGAAGTTTAGTATTTTTATCATAAGCTATTGAAACTATTAAAAGATCTGCTTCATCACCTTGAATATTTTCTATATTTCTAATCAGTAATTTTTGTTGTTGAATTGCACTTTCTAATTCAGGATATGATTCTAATATTATTTCTTCAATGGCATTTTGTTGAGAAGCATTAAAAGCTAAAATTATTATTTTTTCAAATTTACTTAAATTAGCAATTGTTTGATTAATTACTTCATTTAGTTCATTAATATTTTTTGAATTTTCCCAAATTCCATCAACATTAATAACCTCAATTGGTTTAAAATTCATATCAGTTTTTCTAGTATCAACAACATCTAATTCTCCTTTATAAAATACTTGGGAATTAAATGACATAAGTGAAGCATATGATGAACGATAATTCTTATCTAACAATAATGTATATGTTCCTTTAGCAATTGCATAATCAAGCAATGACTCAATACCTCCAAAGGGATTTTCTCCTTCAACTTTCGTTGCAAATCATTTTGAAGGTTGCATTTGTTGATCATCACCTGCCAATATTTTTATCTTAGCTAAATATAAAATTGGAATACCTTTTTCTAAAAATATTTGAGATGATTCATCTAATAAAGCATAATCAAATTCCGATCTTGTTCATCCTTGTAAATCAGTTTCAGGTGTTGTAATAATTATTGGATAAATTAATTTAATTATTTCAATATGTTTTTTAATAAAAATAATTGGATCTAATGAAGCTGCACGCACATCTAAAGCAAATTCATTATATTTAGTTTTCATTTGTTCATCAAATTTTTTAATTTTTGAAACAATCATTTTAGCTATAAGAATTTTCAAATTCTTGTGATCATTAATTTGTGATTTTTTCTCAATTGAATAAGATAATTCATTATATAAATTTAACTTATCTCACAAATCAATATCTATACTATTTTTTAATGACATGTAATAATCAATGTTTATGTTTTTACTTAATATCTTCTCATTAATAATATTTGCATAATTTTTAACATCATTTCTAACAGATTTAAAAATGTTAGGTTTTTTAATATTATTCTGTTTCATTATGTATTTACCTATTTTTTTAGGTTTTAATGTTATTAAATCCTCAGAATGATATTTAAGATTAGGATCTAATTTTAATAAATTTTCAATTGTATCATGGTCATAATTATTGTAATTTTCATATTCTGAAAATAAATTAATATTTTCATTTGCTAATTTATTTTTCATTATTGAATTAATTATTCTCATTATCTCTTTTTCTTTATCAGAGATTATTTTTATCATTTGTTCATTTGCACTATCATTAAAATTTTCTAAGTAGGAAACATAATTTTTAATTGGCTCATAAAAATTTTTTTTGTTCATTTCACGATCATTTAAAATGAATAAACAAAACTCTTTCAAAGATTCCATACGATCTTTTAAAACTTCAAGTGCTGCTCTTTTTTGAGATACAACAATAGCTGTTTTATCAAACATTAATATATTTGTCAAAATATTAGTAATAGTTTGAGATTTACCGGTTCCTGGTGGTCCTCATATAATTGTATTTTGATTTAATGCAGATACAACAGCTTTATCTTGTGATAAATTTGAATGAACTATTTTATAAAAACCAAAATTTTTTTTAAAAATTGAATCTCTTACAGTATTTTTATAAACATTTTTATCAAATTCAACTTCTAAAACCTTATCCAACAAATTGTTTTCTAAAATTTTTAACATTATTTTTCTTAAATGTCCACCTGTTGGTTCAAAAAATCCAAGAGAAATTCCTGGTCAAAAAATTATTTTTTCATTTTGAATTTCAGCTTCTTTAAAATTAGGTACAAAACCTTTTAGAGTTTCAGGTAATTTAAAATTTTGACTTCAAGCAGATTTTATAACTTCAAACAGTTCATTAATTGACATTTTAGAATAATTAACATCAATTGATAACAAAAAATTGTTTGATTCTAAAAAATAAATTAACTTTTCATTAATTTTAATATCTCCAACTGAAACAATTGAAACCATTGAATTTTTAATTTTGATATTAACTTCTTTTAAAAAAACTGGTGCTTGAATAACTTTATTATCAATTCTTAAAGTCAAATACATAAAACCTAAATGAATAGGTCATAAATTATTTTGTTCATTCATAGAAATAGCTTTATTTAATAATTTTTTTCATTCAAAAGATGATTTTTGTTTTGATATTTCAATTAACCTTAATACCAATTGTTTAGTTTCATCAATATTTGAACTTTTTTTAGACAACTTAGTTTGAATTTCCTCAGGTATTATTTCATCAAATTCTTTGTACACATTTATTATCTCTTCAATGCTTGATGACTTTTTAATTCTTTCCATAAAATATTCATTATCAGTTTGCGTTAAAGGAATTAAAAAAGTTTCATTTGATAATATTTTGTTAAAAAATTTATCACCAAACTTTTTTTGAACATCAAAATTATCAAAATTATTAATATTAGAAAAAATACAAGTATCATTTCTAGATATATTTAATAAGTCATTTAACATTTTTTTATATTTAAATGTAATATTCAAATTATCATTATCATTCATAAGTCATATTAATTATAATTAATTAAATGAAAAATAAAATATTTTCAAAAGATATTATCATTTCAATAACAATTTCTGGTATTTTTTTAGCATTAATAATTGTTACCAATTTTATTTTTGATCTATTTAAAGTTTGAAATTGATCTATTCAAGTTTCACTAATAATATATGCAATAGGTATATATAAAATTAAAAATATCTTTATTAATATTTTTTTTATATTAATAACTCCTCTAATCCTGTTTTTTATTGAAAATGGACCTTGAATAATAAATTGAATTCAAGTATTTTTTGAATATTTTTTAGTGTATTATGTTTTTAGTTTTCTTTTTATTTCCAGAAAAATTTCCAATCTTTTCATAAAAAATAAACATTATTTTATATATGATAATTTCATATTTTTAATTTCATTTACATTATTAATCTTTATTAAATTCTTTTTACATGTTTTTGCTACTATGACTTGATGAAATAATAATTTTATAGGTTCACTTACTTTTAATGTACCTTGATTAGTAACAAATTTATTAACCATTCCAATAGCTTCAATATTGATAATACCAGCATTTAAATTATTTAGAATGCTTTATGACAATCAATTTAACAAGTGATAAAAAAGAAATAAAAAAAATGGCGGGGCAGAGAGGATTCGAACCTCCGCGGGAATTACTTCCCCTAACGCGTTAGCAGTGCGTCCTCTTCGGCCTCTTGAGTACTGCCCCAAACCAATTTTTATTATATTAAAATTTTATAAAATATTATTAATCATCATAAATAAAATTAAATTTGACCATTATTAATACATCTTAAAAAATTATCATAAACATTATACATATTAGGAACAAAAAAAGGAATAACAGAAGGTCTAAAAGAAGAATTTCTAGATATTCCTCCCCAATAAATACCCACTGGAATTAAATTATTCATAAATTTGTAATTTGCATCATAATCATCTAATAATTGATTTTTGTCAAATTGATACATAGCTGATCCTGAAGCACCTGCTGTTAAAGGAAAATTATTATATGAATCAACAGAATAGTAATATGGAGCTTCTAAATTACTTAATATTCCATCTGTATTTAATGAGTTGTCATTTCTAACCCATTTAATTTTATCTAAAATAGGGATTAAACTTTCTTTATCACCCGGATTGCCTGCAATATAAGTTTCTAAATTGTTATCAATATCAAGTTCATCACTATTTGTATAAACATTAATAGGATTAGCAGTAGAACTACTAACATTAATTTTTTGTGTATTTATAGTTAGCTTAATTAAAGCCATATCTAAGTTATAATTATTATTTTCAGAAAAAAGATTAATATTATCATTATCAAAATCAGTTATTATTTCTAATCGTGAAATGTCACTTTTTCCAACTATATTGGAACCATCATAGTGAGTATCCAAAATTGGCACATAACTACTATTTATATATTTTTCAATTGAAATCATGTAATTGGGATTTGAATTAAAAACACTAGTTACATATTGTTGATTATAAATTTTTTCAAGTTTTTTTTCATCAATTATTTTTATTTCACCGCTATTGCTATCATAATAAGAAAGATTATTTATATAAGCTAATGGTTCATTGACAACATGAAAATTTGTAATTAAATATCAATCATAAAAATTTGATGATATCTGTTTATAATAATAGCTTCATGCTGTTCCAGAACTTACCATGTATGATGAACCACCACTTCCACTAATAAAATTAGATGATTGTAAAGAAATTTTAAAAGAGTTATTTTCAGAAAATTCTTTTAAACCAATAGGTATATTATTTCAATTTGCATTAACTTTACTATTGTTTGTTTTATTTTGATTCATTGTTATAGAAACAGCTATAACACCACTTGTAACAATTGCTATTGTTCCTACTAAAAATCATGTATCAAAAGAAATAAACTTTTTTTTCATAATAATTTAATTATATTAATAAAATGACTTTTATCATAAATGTATTTTTAAACATTAAAATAAAAATTGAAAATCTAATTTTGAATGTTAAATTTCTCCAAATATCTTATAGTTAAGTATCTTTGATACTAAAATTTAATGCTATAATGTAAAGAATAAAATTTACAACTATGAATAGTACTGAAAATACCAATAATACAGAAGAAGAAATTAAAGAATATTACACTAATCATGATGGTTCTTTTTTTGGTAAGAAAAAAATTATATTAATGATTTTATGATTTGTAATTTTCATCATTTTGTTTGGTTTAACAATTAGATTTATTTTAGATATTGACTTTGTAAAAATTTCTAATTTAATATCTTCTTCTTACAATTCAAGCAAGTTATTTTGATTATGATTAATATTACTTATAGGTTTTCCCATATACAATACTTTTAGTAGAATTTTTCCTTTTTATTATCGCCTGAAAAAGAAAAATATTTATGTAAGGTGATATGAATGATTAGATTTAGCATTTGTAACTTTTTTTATTAATGGTATAACACCATTTTCAATTGGTGGAGAAGGATATATTGTCTATTGACTAAAAAGAAGAGGTCTTTCTTACAAAGAGGCAACAGCAATGATGATGGTTTTTTCAATCATTAATCCTATAATTCAAATTATTATTACATGACCTTCATTTTTTTATGTATGTGCACAATATGGAGAAAATACAGATACACAATGAAAAGTATATTTTTGAATTGCTTTTACTGGTTTAATTTTAGATTTAATAGGATCTATTTTTTGATCAGTTCTTGGTTTTTCAAAAAGATTTCATTTTTTATTTAATTGAGCAATAAGCAAATTTAAAAAAATACTTAAAATGAAATACAAGACTAATGATGAAATAAAAGATGAATATATAACAAAGTCAACATTTAAAAAACTTTTAATAAAAGAATTAAAAGATTACAAATTTACTATTTCAATAGCACTAATAGGTTTTATTTGAAATATTTATTATTATTGTTGTCTAATATTTTCTTTTAATCTATTAGATTCTAGATTTATATACAACCCTTTTGAATTATTTAATTATGTCAACATATCTGCTGCTGCAAGTAATTATATACCTGTTCCTGGCGGGGAAGGAACATTACAATTGTTCATTTCAAATTTTGTTAAAAATTCTGATAAATATAGTCATATTGAAAATTTAGATAGTCTTACAAATGGATCAACATTAATTTGAAGAACATCAACATTTTATATAACTACTTTTTTA
>CAYURK010000018.1:0-12643 GCA_964447225.1 uncultured Metamycoplasma sp. | reverse complement strand
CAGATGTTATATATTGATATGAGTTTTCTGGATTTATCATTATTTTAATTTTACCTACAGGCAAAATTACTCTTTCATTTGAATCTGGTTTTTCTAAAATATTTAGAAAATCTTTTTTAGATGGCTTTTCAATTATAGTTCCATCATCTAATTTAGTCATTTTTAAATTTCCAAAATTATCAAAATCTAGTCTATAGTAAGTAGCATCATCAATTTCTATATCCTCTTTTTTTTCTACTATATTTTCATTAAATAAATCATTTTCTTTATTATCATTTTTTTGTTTGTATTTTTTCTCTTTATTTAATGATTTTCGAACTAATAAAATAATTATTGCAGATATTGTTACAACTGCAGCAATAATTATAAATACTACTATTCCTGCTATAACAGGATTTTCATCAAATCAAACTTGCATTCTTATAAATTATTTTTTACCTTTTTTCTTTTTATTTTTTGAATTAGTTTTACTATTAGATTTTGATAATGGTTTTGGTTTAATTTTTTTTGTTGTTTTTTTGTTTAAGGTTTTTGATTTTAAATTATTAACTTTGTTTTTTTCTTTTTTATTTTTTGATGAAGAATTATTTTTTGATTTTTTTTCTAAATCATTATCATTTTTAATTGATTTTATAGTTAACAAGTCTGTATCCCCTTCATAAGGAAGTGGAGCACTAACTTCAATAATTTCAAGACGGTTACTTGATTTTTTAATTAATTCATCAATAATAATTACATTTCCGTTTTCATCATAAGTATACTTATCTAATTTTGTAATTCTTAGTGGTTCAATTCATGAAGTTAAATTAATAGTTAACATATTAATAATTTGATCAATTATTGATTTACGTTTGTAAATTTTTGATCATTGCAATGAAGAAAGAGCAAAGAATTTTCAATTACGTGATTCTAAAAATTTTCTATTGTAGAAATCTCTTTGTTTTCCGTTAATCATTACATCATATATAAATTCATCACATAAGATACCCATAATATTACGTTTAGTTTTTCTATCTCTAATTACTAAATCAATTTTTACACTACCTTCATATCATCCATCAATAACTTCTAAACGAGGTTCAAATGCAAAAACTTGTAGTAAATCATCTTTTAAATCTGGAGCAATTCTACTAATAGCTCTACCTTTCATGTCATTTGAAAAATCTAGTACAGCATTATTTTTAATATATGGTTTGAAAATTGCTTGCACTCTTGGATCGTTGATATCATGGTTATTAGATGTTAGTAATTTTGCATATTCTAGATAGTCTTTTAAAATAGCTAAACTTGTGTTATTATCAACAACAATCTCTTCATTTTCAAATGAATTAACAATATATAATGCTAGTCTTGAACGAGTTATTAAAACATTTAAGAAATTAGGTCCTACCTCTGTTCCTAAAACTCCCAATGTTTTATTTACAGCTAAAAAGTTAGTTGAATTATTGTAGTCTTTTGATGCAACAAATGAAATAATGATATTATCTCTTTCAGAACCTTGAACTTTTTCGCATGTTAGAACAAACATAGAATTATCTTCACCATCTTCACTTATTCTTGAAAATTCATTTGTAACTAATTTTGAAGGATGATCTAACAATAAATTTTCAATGTAGTCCCTTTGTTCATTTGTTGTAGTAATAATTCCAATGGTTCCATGGTTAGGTTGGTTAACAATTTTTTCTACTATTTTTACAACTTCTTGAGCTTCTTTTTCATTTATTCCTTGTTTACATATTCCATTAGTTGTTTGTAAATTAATTCCTGTTGTTATGTTATCATCTCTTTCATTTTGGTCATCAGCAACATGAATCATATTTCTATAGAAAACAACATTTGAAAATTCAAACAATTCTTTTTTAACTGAACGATAGTGATATTCTAAAACAACAGTTTGAATTTTTGATCCTATGTATTCTAATAACGAAATTGGAGTTTCAAATGCTTTATATTTCATTAAGTCTTCAGATTGAACACTCTTTGTTGAACTTGTTAATTGCATCAATTGATATTTATTGTATGCTTCAATATTTTTTTGATATGTAACAGGTGGTAATTGTTTTATATCTCCTGAAACTATTCAACGGTTTGAACGATATAGTAAAGGAAAGGCATTTTCTAGAGGAATCATTGAAGCTTCATCAATGATACATATGTCAAATAAATTACTTTGACAAATTACATATTTTGAAATCATACTTGGACTTCCAAGAATAAGTGGGAATATTAGAGAAATAATATTTGAATAGTTAATTAGAATGTCTCCAACAGAATTTACAATTTCAGTATTTTTAACTAAAGAATACAATTTATTAAATTCTTCTGCTAATTGTTTATTTTCTCTTAAAACTGATGTTACTTTCAGTGCAAACAAAAATTCAGTTGTTCTAATATCTTCACCTAATTTATTTGTAATCAAGTTATCTATAACTTCATAATAATTTTCATTATCAATTTGGAAACTATCACCATGATCAGCAGCAAATTTTTCCATTACATAATAATCTTTGAAAAATTCATAATCAAATTCATCAGGTGAATATTTTTCCCTAAATTCAATTACTAATTCGGTTGATTTTTGTTTTACTAATGATGATGTTTTGTTGTATCAATGTATATCATGAGCTTTCATAATATCAATACTATAATCATCTAAAGCTTGAAATAAGTTATATAGTGATCAATATAAAGCTTTTGAATCAGCTGCATATAGTTCTAAATTAACAGATTCTTTATCAGCTAGAAATTCTCTAACTTTATCTTCGGGAAGTGTTTCAAAAGCTTCATTTACTTTTTTAGTTCTAGCATATTGAATTAAGTAATTGTCATAAAATAAATCATTACCATCAAAATACTTAATAATATTAAATGCTTGAGTAAACAAGTCATCTTGAAAGTTTAAAGTTTCTCTTACTTTTGATAATTGATTAAACTCAATATAGTCATCATTTATGTTATTGATTTTTATTCAAAAGTCACTTGAAGAATCTGAATTTTTTAAAATTGGTCCAACTAAACGAATTACTTCTTTCAATTGTTGCTTTAACTTATTTTTTTTGAAAATGTATTCTGGATAATTTTGTCCTTCTTCAGACATCATTATTGATTTAAAATCATTTACTCTTTTATAAATTGCGTCAAGTTTTTCAGATACTATGCTTGTATTTGTTGAATTAATACTATCTTGAATTCCATAAACTAATGAAATTCTTTCTAAACCATTTTTTAGTTGAGATGTAAAATCTTTTGCAAAGTTATCAGATTCAAATAATTTTAAAGAGTAATTACGTAGTCTACCTAAACGATTAAAAATAACATTTGCAGCCTCTTTTTTTTCAGTTGAAAATAAAACTGATTTTAAATTATTAATTGCATTAGCAATCATAGATGAAATTGTTTGAGATTTACCATTTCCTGCTGCTCCTGAAATTACTAAATTATCATTTAAAGCTACATTACATGCTTTTTTTTGTGAAAAGTCTAATTTAACAATTTCTTTCAATTTAGTTTCACTAAAGTATTTGTGATATTCTTCCGCAAGTTTTAATTGACTATAGAAAGTATTGTCAATTTTGTTAACAAATCCAACTCCATCAGTTTGAAGCATTTTAATATAATCAATAAATAATGAAACATTAGCTATTGGATATGTACCTATTGTTGCAAATGATAGAATTTTAAATTCATTTTCATTTAGTGAACCAAATACTTTTTCTAATTCATATCCTATTTCTTCAGAATGAGGAATATTTATCATTTTTTTAATGTCATAAGTTTGTAAAATTCTTGTTAATTCAGTTTTTGCTTCAACAGAAAATTTGTATCCAAATGATGAATATTTTTCAATAATATTATTGACAAAAGTATCTACATCTTCACTATACAAAACATGAACAAAAGCATCTGACTTAATTTTCATATTTTCAGGATTTTCAAAAAAATTATTTGAATATGTTAATGCTAGTAGTAGATGGGAATTAACTTCAACCATTAGTTGTCCATGTTGTCTTAACAAATTCATTGTGAAATTTTTTCTATCTTTTGTTTGAATTATAGTTGGTCATAAAATTAATGGAGAATAAAAGAATTCACCATCTTTTGATTTTCTTTCTCTTTTAGATACATATTGAGAAGAATTTCATTCAATTGACATTTCTGGTTTTTCTTCTTCAGATTCAATTTTTTTATGAGTTGGTATATAACCAGTTACATAAGGTCAACCTATTTTTAATGTTGAAGTTCCATAATCTGCTTTTGATGTTTGCATTAAACCAAATAATTTTTTAATACTGCTATTTATTGAATCATCATTTTTTGTTTTAATTGCAATTGGAGTGGTTTTTGTTATTAATGTTTTAAATATTTCTGATGGATTTGCTGTTTCACTAAATATAGTTGAAAAGTCTAAAACATTATAATTATTTTCTAATGAAACAAAGAAACTATCACTTGTATAACTACCTTCAATTAATTTTTCTTGTAATTTTAAAAGTTTAAGACGATCTCATTTTAATGATTCAGAATCATTTTTGTCTTTACTAAATTTGTTATATTCTGATTTGTTTTCTGAAAATATTGAACGTGATGTATTTATTTCCCCTTCTTTTGTTGAATGGTTAAATTGAGAATTAGATTCTTCTTTTGTTATTGTTTCTTTATATGTTGGTTCATTGCTTGCAAAATCACTTAGATTTACAGATTCATTTTCTAATTCTTTGTTTTCTTCAACATCAAAAGGTTCAGTATTAATTTTTGCTTTTTTGTTTCCTCATTTTCTATTTTTTTTACCTATATATTTGTTCATAACATAACCACCAAAACTATAAATCTAAATTTTATCACTATAATTTATTAAAAATTAGATATTAATGTGAAGTTTTAAACGATGAATTGTTGTTTAAATAATTTTTAAAAATAAAAAATAAACAACTTTTCAAAAAGTAATAAAATTGATTCTGGGTATTGTATTAAATACCCAATGTTTTGTTGCTTTAAAATCAATATTTTAAGATTAATATTTTTTATGAAAAACAATTATGAAAAACAAATTATTAGTGTTTTTTTTATTTTATTTTCAATAAGCATTATTGTTTTTGCTGTTATTTCATTTGTAAATTGATCATCATTAACAGGTTTCTTAGTTGGAACTATTGTTAGTATGTTATTATGACTGATAAACAAATACTACGTGTCTAAATTGCTATCAAAAAGAAGATCATTTAAATTAGGATTTTTTGCTTCATTTTTAAAATCTATTATTTGATTAATCATAATCACAGGAACTTTAATTGGAATTCTTTTTGCTAATAATTTATTAACAAATTCTTCTTGAATTGATGGAGTTTTTAATGTGTTTGCATTTGTATATGGTGTTTTACTAATGCCTGTTGCGATTATTTCTTGAAATATTGCTGATAGAGTATCAAAAAATAAAATAAATAAGGAGAAATAATGGATGTTTTAGGTGAAAATCTTTGGGATGTTTGACAACCACAACTTATTACATTAATATACATTGTTGTTTTATTAACTGTTATTTCTATTATTGTTTATTTCAAAGTCAAAAAAGTTAAACCTGATGAAGTTCCTCAAGGAATTGCATTTGTTGCTGAGCAATATGTAGGTATATTTAATAATGAATTTCAAGGAATTTCTGAAGGAAAAATAGACCGAGTTGGTCCTTATTTATTTACTTTATTTACCTTTTTAGCTGTTGGTAATACTGCTGGTTTACTTGCTATGGAACCAGCTGTTACATCTTATAGTGTTTCATTAACATTAGGTTTAATTTCATGAATAGGTATTTATGTTTTTGGAATTATTTATCAAAGATTGTCGTTTTTTAAAAGGTATGCTAATCCAATTGAAATAATTGGTCAATTCTCTCCACTAATATCTATTTCATTTAGGATATTTGGAAATGTTCTTGGTGGTTCAATAATTATGTACATTATTTACTGAGTAACAGGTGCTGTGTGAGGTTTAATTCCTATTGTGGGTCAAGTTAATTTATTAGGAATGATTGTAGCTCCTTGATTTCATATGTATTTTGACATTTTTGAAGCATTAATTCAAGCTTATGTATTCTTTTTATTAACGGGTATTTACTGAACTCAAGAGGTAAGTGAAGGACTTGAAATACAAAAAGAAAAAAAACATAGAAAAATGAGAAATAATCAAATTGAAAATTCTCAAACAATTGAAGCTGTTTAAAATAATTTTTTAATTTTAAAAAAGTATTAAAATAATCATAAAAAATTTATTTACAATCTATAAAAAAGGAGAGTGGAATATGGCTATGGGTAGTGGTATTGGAATGGTAGCAATTGGAGCTGGACTAGCTGCCATCGGTGTTTTAGGAACAGGTATTGGTCAAGGATATGCTTCAGGAAAAGCTGCTGATGCTGTTGGTAGAAATCCAGAAGCAGAAGCTGCTATAAGAAAAATGTTAATTCTTGGTTTAGCTATTACTGAATCATCAGCTATTTATGCTTTAATTATTGCTATTTTATTAATCTTTGTTGTTCAAGATAGATAATAAAGTTTTTAAAGAATAAAAAAAGGTTTTTGTTGTGATTGAAAATATTACAAATTTGACTTCTAAAGTTATTGAAAAAATAGAATTATATAGCACATCTGATAGTGTTGAAGCAGGTAATATAGGTGAGAAAATTGATCAATTAATGCCATCAGTTTGAATTATGATTGCAACTTTTGGTGCACTATTAATTACATTAATTATTCTTACAAAACTTTTATATAATCCTGTCAAGAAAATGGTTCAAAAAAGAAAAGAATTTATTAAACAAAATATTGATGAATCTATAAATGCTAAAAAAAACGCTTATGAACTAGAAAATGAAGCAAGAATTAAATTAAAAGAATCAAAATTAGCAAAAGATGAAATGATTTCTAAAGCTAAAATTGAAGCTGAACTTATTAAAAATCAATATATTGAACAAGCTAAACAAGATGCAGAGAGAATATTATCAGAAGCCAAACAAGATATTGAACTAAGAAAACAAAATCTTGAAAAAGAAGCATATGATGAAATTGTTTCAGTTGCTATAGATATATCTGAAAAAATAATTAAAGATAAAATTTCTGATAAAGAAGCTAAAAAATATTTAGAGGAATATTTGGGTAATAGATAATGCTTAAAAGTGAAACAAAAATTGGTTATGCATTAGCTCTATTAGATATAGCAAAAGAAGAAAAAAAAATTAATGAAATTTATAATCATTCTTATTTAGTTCTTGATGTTTTAGAAAAAGAAAATAAATTGGAACAAATTTTAGATAGTTATCAATTAAATGATGATAGCAAAAAATTAATTATTGAAAAATCATTCAAAGGAATTCATTGATCATTAATTAATACAATGGTATTGTTATCATATAAAATTCAATTTAAAAATTTTAGAGATATTATTAGATATTTAATAACTTATCTACAGGATATTCTAAAAATTGAAAGAGGAATTGTTTATTCTACGAAATTGCTTTCAAGTGAAACAGTAAAAAAACTAGAAAATAAACTTTATAAACAGTTAAACAAAAAAATTAAACTTGAAAACTTTATTGATAAGGAACTTATTGGTGGATTTAAAATTCAAATTGGAAGCATGATAATTGAAGATTCTATAAAGTCTGAATTATTGAATATGAAAAAGAATTTAAAGTTAAATAAAGGAGGTGTATAAATGGCATTAAATGCAAATGATATTTCTTCAATAATTAAAAAACAAATTAAAGAATTTTCAAAAAAATCATATGATAAAGTGTCCGAAGAGGGAAAAATTTTATCTGTTGGGGATGGAATTGCTTTAGTTGCTGGTTTAGAAAAAACTAAACTTGGAGAATTATTAGATTTTGGTAATGATATATTTGGTTTGGCTTTAAATTTAGAAGAGGAAGCAATAGGAGTAGTTCTTATGGGTTCTTCTAATACTATCAAAGAGGGCGGAAAAGTTAAAAGAACAAAAAAAGTTGTTTCTATTGGCGTAGGAGATGAAGTAATTGGTCGTGTTATTAATGCTTTAGGGGAACCTATTGATGGTAAAGGACCTATTAAGACAAAAAAAGAAAGACCAGTATTTAGAATTGCTCCAGGAGTTATGTCTCGTCAATCAGTAGATCAACCTCTTGAAACTGGTTTAATATGCATTGATTCTTTGGTACCTATTGGTAAAGGACAAAGAGAGTTAATTATAGGTGATCGTCAAACTGGAAAAACAGCAATTGCTATTGATACTATTTTGAACCAAAAAGGTAAAAATGTTAAGTGTATTTATGTAGCAATTGGACAAAAAAATTCAACTGTTGCTCAAATAGTTCAAAAACTAAAAACATCAGGCGCAATGGAATATACAACAGTTTTAGTTGCAAGTGCTAGTGAATTAGCTCCTTTACAATATTTGGCTCCATATTCAGGTGTTGCTATTGGTGAAGAGTGAATGGAAAATGGTCAAGATGTTTTAATTGTTTATGATGATTTATCAAAACATGCTGTTGCTTATAGAACACTTTCATTACTATTAAGAAGACCACCAGGTCGTGAAGCTTATCCTGGAGATGTTTTTTATCTTCATTCTCAATTGCTTGAAAGATCAGCAAGAGTAAATAAAAAAAATGGTGGTGGTTCAATAACTGCTTTGCCAATTATTGAAACCCAATCTGGCGATATTTCTGCTTATATTCCAACAAATGTTATTTCTATTACTGATGGTCAAATATTTACATCTGAGGCAATTTTTAATTTAGGACAAAGACCTGCTGTGGATGTTGGTTTTTCTGTTTCCAGGGTTGGTTCATCAGCTCAGATAAAAGCTATGAAACAATCAACATCTTCATTAAAACTTGAATTAGCTCAATATAATGAAATGCAATCATTTGCCCAATTTTCTTCGGATTTAGATGATTCAACTAAGAAAATTCTTGATCATGGTAAAAAAGTTTATGAGATTTTAAAACAACCTCAATATTCACCATTAAATCAATCAATTCAAATTGCTTTATTATTTACAATTAAAAATAAAATGATTGAACCAATTCCAGTTGAATATATTGGTCAATTTAAAGATGAATTGATTAAATATATGTCAAATGATCCTAAAGGTGTTGAAATTGAAAAAGAAATTAATAATAAAAAAGAAATTGATGTTAATTTAGATCAAAAATTAAAGAACAATTTAAATAATTTCATTATTAATTTTTTAAAAGATAAAAGTATCTATAAAGAACAAATTAATGATAATGAAGGAGTAAAATAAAAATGCCTTCATTAAAAGATGTTAAAGTAAGAAGAGATACTGTTTCTACAATTAGAAAAATTACTAAAGCTATGGAACTTGTAGCTACGTCTAAAGTTAAATCAGCAAAAAAATTTTATGATAAAGTTTTAGAATATTCATCAAGAATTGAAGATGTTTTTCATAATATGGATATAAAAATTAAAGATTGATCAAATATTGTTAAAACTGACTTATCTAAACCAAGAGCTTTTGTTGTAATAACATCTGATTTGGGAATGTGTGGAGCATATAATTCTAATATTATTAAATTAGCAAAAAGCACAATAAAAAAAGAAGATTATTTATTTATTATTGGTTCAAGAGGTTCTAAAATTCTTAAAAGACATTTTGATGAAAATAAAATCAAATTAACTTTTGAAAATATAGGTGATGAACCAACATATGAGGTTGTAGATAAACTTGTTGATAATATTTATCCGATGTTAATCAATAATGAAATTCATTCAATCCATATTTTAAATACTAAATTTGTTAATTCAATTACATTTGTAGCTGATGATAAAAAAATCTTCCCTTTTTCAAGAAAAAAAAGAGAAGAATTATCTAAGAATAATCAAGTTTCTAAAAATGCTGAATTTGAACCAAATGCAGAAACAGTTGTAAAAAATGCTTTACCTCTTTATTTTGGAGCAATTTTATATTCAACAATTGCTTCATCAAAAGTATCAGAAGTTTCTTCAAGAAGAATGGCGATGGAGAATTCTTCAAATAATGCTTTAGACATTATTAATGATCTATCAAAACAATATAATAAAATTAGACAATCTAAAATTACCCAAGAAATTTCAGAGATTGTCGCAGGAGCACAAAATGAATAAAAATATAGGTAAAATAGTTCAAATATTAGGTCCCGTTGTGGACGTTCGTTTTGAAAAAACAAAAATTCCAGCAATTTTAAATGCTCTTGAGTTAAATTATGAAAACTCAAAATATGTTTTTGAAGTTGCTCAACATATAGGAGATAATACAGTTAGAACTATATCAATGGGAACAACTGAAGGTTTGATTAAAGGACTAGAAGTTATTGATACAGGAGCACCTATTTCAGTACCAGTAGGTAAAGAGGTTTTATCGAGAATGTTTAATGTTTTAGGTGATCCAATTGATGAAAAACCTGCTCCTAAAGCTAAAAAATATATGCCAATTCATAGACCTGCTCCTTCATATGAAGAACAAAAATCATCATCTGAAATTTTAGAAACAGGAATTAAAGTCATAGACTTATTAGTTCCTTATGTTAAAGGTGGAAAAATAGGATTATTTGGTGGAGCTGGAGTTGGTAAAACTGTTTTAGTTCAAGAATTGATTAACAATGTTGCTAAACAACATGGTGGTTTATCTGTTTTTGCTGGAGTTGGTGAAAGAACAAGAGAGGGTAATGATCTTTATCATGAAATGATAGCAGCAGGTGTTATTGACAAAACAGCACTAGTATTTGGTCAAATGAATGAACCTCCAGGAGCAAGAATGAGAGTTGCATTAACAGGGCTAACTATGGCTGAATATTTTAGAGATGAATTAAATCAAGATGTTTTGCTATTCATTGATAATATTTTTAGATTTACTCAAGCAGGATCAGAAGTATCTGCATTGTTAGGTCGTATGCCATCAGCTGTTGGTTATCAACCAACTCTTGCAACTGAAATGGGTCAATTACAAGAAAGAATTACTTCAACAGTTAAAGGTTCTATTACTTCAGTTCAAGCAGTATATGTTCCTGCCGATGACTTAACTGATCCAGCTCCTGCTACTACTTTTACTCACCTAGATGCTAAAACAGTATTAGATCGTAATATTGCTTCATTAGGTATTTATCCAGCTATTGATCCACTTGGGTCAACTTCTAGAATGTTAGATCCTTTAATAATAGGAAATGATCATTATGAAACAGCTCGTAGAGTTCAAACTATATTACAAAGATTTAAAGAGTTACAAGACATCATTGCAATTTTAGGTATGGATGAATTATCTGATGAAGATAAATTAGTTGTTCATCGAGCAAGAAGAATAAGATGTTTTTTATCACAGCCATTTGATGTTGCAGAAAAATTTTCTGGTATACCAGGTAAATTTGTTAAATTAGAAGATAATATTAGATCATTTAAAGAAATTTTAGATGGTAAACATGATGATTTACCTGAAGATGCATTTATGTATGTTGGAACAATTGAAGAAGCAGTTGAAAAAGCGAGAAAGAAATAAATGAACAAAACAAGATTAACTATATCAACACCTAGTGGAATTTTTTATCAAGGTGAAGTAGAAATTGTAACATTAAAAACATCAGAAGGTTATATTGGACTCCAATATAATAGATTACCATTTATATCTTCAATTGAAATATCACCCATGTATGTAAAAATTGATGACAATAATAAAAAAGAAGCAGCCATTGGTGGTGGAATTGTTTTTGTTGAAAAAAAATATATTGATATATTTACAGATGATATTGCATGAAAAGAAGAAATAAATCAATCTGAAGTTCAAAAATTAATTGAACAAGCACACAAAAAATTAGAAAAGTCAAAAGAAGATAATGTTGAAAGACATAAAACAGAATTGCTTCTTAAAAAGGCATTTAATAAATTAAATCTCATTAATAATAAGTAAAGTTAATATTTATAATTTTTCAAAATTATTTAATAATTTAATAGTAAAAATATAAAAAAAGCACATTTTTTGTATTTTTTTTATGCTTTTTTTTTTTTTTTTTTAAATTAGTATTTGTAAAAAATTAATTTTTTTATTAAAATTTTTTTTGAAACTAGAATGTAGTAAAAAATAACTTGATTAATAAAAGTTTATCGAAAAATTGAAAGGACAAAAGTGAAAAAACAATACATTATAGGAGAAATAATTTTTAGCAGTCTTGTATTTATTTCTTTGATTTTTTTTATTACTGCATCACTTATTAGTATTTTTAATATTGATATGGATGGTTATTGAATTGGTGATATGTATACTCGATTTCTAATATCTTTAATTTTAGGAGTTTTTTTCATGCTAACTTCAACAATTGGAACATTGGTTTATAGTTCAATAATAGTTCATAACTCTAAAAAATTAATTAAAAATAAAGGTTTATTTTTATCTACAGGTATTGTAGGAATAGTAGGATCATGTTTATTCCTTGGTTTAGGATTATTACTTATTGTATTTATATTTTTTGTTTATTTAACTATTCCATTATTGATAATAACTTTTATTTTATCAATAATATTATTTGCTAAATTCAAAAATAGTTTTGATGAAAAAGGTTTTTTAGACCAAAGTTTTTACATGAATTTAAATTAATAAAAATATATTCAAATATTTACTTGACAATTGTTA
>CAYURK010000017.1:0-13065 GCA_964447225.1 uncultured Metamycoplasma sp. | reverse complement strand
AGTAATAATAACAAATATGGTTATGATGAGTATAAAATTACAGAAAAAGAAAAAAATCAAAAATTTAAATATTGAATTTATTTAAATGATAATATTAAAAAAAATATAATTAAAAATTTATTAAATTGCATTGTGAATAAAATAAAATCAAAGGTGGTTATTTATTATAATAATTTTCCTATTTTTGAATATGATTCAAGTATTTCGATTGAAATTGAAGAAGAAATTAATTTAGATATAGAATTAAATACTAATTTAAAATTATTCTTATTAAGTATAAATAACATTATTAATAATATTTCCAATTATCAAAATTTAGTTTTCGATCCTAAATCTATCAAAGATTCATTTACTGAAAATGATGAACTTATTTTTACAATTAATGAGCAAAATATGTTTTATGTTTCTAATGATAAAAAACAATTAAATGGAAAACTTAATGAATTGAACATTCCAGGAGAAAGGTCATTTACTGAATTATGATATGCAATAAATGCATACAATAGAAATTTAGAAAGATATAAAAAATGAAATAATAATTCAGTTGAAAACATTAAAGATAAATTAGTAAATAACAATAACGTTTTATTTTTAAGAAATGGGACAGCTGCTGATGCTGATATTGGTAATAGTTCACAACCATTATATTATTCAAATTACTTAGGACTTAAAAATGATTTTAATGAAAGTATTGATTCACTAAAACCAGCTAGATTTGCATATAATGAATTTCAATTAAAACAATTAAAAGAAGCTTCTAGTTCAATTAATCCATCTAAAATTGTGGTTCTTTACAATATTGCTGGAGAAGTAATGAATCCTGGTGTTAAATTAGATGATGATATGTCAATTAATACTTCTTCAGATGCAATTTATGATCTTGAACAAAACTTATTAGATAATGTAATGCGAACACTATTAATTCAAAAAGCAGAAGACAAGTTCTTTTATCTAAATGATGATGGAACTAAAACATTAGTTAAAAATAAAGTTAATCAAATTTATACATTAACATGAAATGGTGTGGAATACTATTTTCCAACATTTGATGATACAAAAAGATATTTAAATAGTATTGTTGAATTAATTTCAACAAAAGTGGAGGTTTAAAATGAAAAATAAAAAAATTTCTTTACTAGCAATAGGTAGTTTAATATTACCAGTAGTAGTTGTGCCAATTGTTTCTTGTTCAAAAAGTAATGAACCTGAAAGTTATGAAGAATTATATAGCAAAGAATATGGAATGACATTTAATAAACAAGGCAAATTATTAGGATTTTATTATTCTTCACAAAAGGAAGTAGAGATTCCAGAATATTTAACAGTTGATAGTCCAAATTCAAAATATTATGGATATAAAGTTAAAATTACTTCAATAGGAGAAAAAGCTTTTGAAAACACAATTGTTTCAAATGTAATAATTCCCAATTCAGTTACTTCAATAAGTGATGCTGCCTTTGCCAACACTCCATTAACCCAAGTAACCATCCCCAATTCAGTTCAATATTTATCTGGTTTTAATGGTACTAAAATCACTGAAATTGATATCCCCAATTCAGTTATTTCAATAGGTGATTCTGCTTTTGCTAACACTCCATTAACCCAAGTAACCATCCCCAATTCAGTTACTTCAATAGGTAATTCAGCTTTTGCATCCACTCAACTAAGTCAAGTAACCATCCCCAATTCAGTTATATATTTATCTGGATTTAATGATACTAAAATATCTAAAATTATTATCCCCAACTCAGTTACTTCAATAGGTGATTCTGCTTTTGCCAACACTCCATTAACTCAAGTAACCATCCCCAATTCAGTTACTTCAATAGGTAATTATGCTTTTGCATCCACTAAACTAAGTCAAGTAACCATCCCTAATTCAGTTACTTCAATAGATCATTATGCTTTTGCTAACACTCCATTAACCCAAGTAACCATCCCCAATTCAGTTACTTCAATAGGTTTTTCTGTTTTTAAAAACACTCAACTAAGTCAAGTAACCATCCCCAATTCAGTTACTTCAATAGATCATTATGCTTTTGATAACACTAAACTAACCCAAGTAACCATCCCCAATTCAGTTACTTCAATAGGTGCTCATGCTTTTGCATCCACTAAACTAAGTCAAGTAACCATCCCCAACTCAGTTACTTCAATAGGTGATTCTGCTTTTGCCAACACTCAACTAAGTCAAGTAATCATCCCAGATTCAGTTACTTATTTATCAGGATTTAATAATACTAAGATATCTGAAATTATTATCCCCAACTCAGTTACTTCAATAGGTAGTTCTGCTTTTGAAAACACTCCATTAACCCAAGTAACCATCCCCAACTCAGTTACTTCAATAGGTAATTATGCTTTTGCATTCACTCAACTAAGTCAAGTAACCATCCCCAATTCAGTTACTTCAATAGGTAATTTTGCTTTTGAAAACACTCCATTAACCCAAGTAACCATCCCTAACTCAGTTACTTCAATAGGTAATTATGCTTTTGCATCCACTCAACTAAGTCAAGTAACCATTCCCAACTCAGTTACTTCAATAGATGATTATGCTTTTTCCAATACTTCACTAACCCAAGTAACCATCCCCAATTCAGTTACTTCAATAGGTAGTTCTGCTTTTAGAAACACTCAACTAAGTCAAGTAATCATCCCTGATTCAGTAACTTCAATAGGTAGTTATGCTTTTGCATCCACTCATTTAACCCAAGTAACATTGCCACAAAATTGCAAATATAATTCAAATTCTTTTCCATCTAATTGTAAAATAGATGGAGGAATACTTGTTTAATAATACTAGCAGATAAATTTTTAACTATTCTAATTTTTGAATTACCTTAATAAATTCATACAATAGAAATTTAGAAAGATATAAAAAATGAAACAATAATTCAATTGAAAATATTAAAGACAAATTAGTAAATAAAAATAATGTTTTATTTTTAAGAAATGGAACAGCTGCTGATGCTGATATTGGTAATAGTTCACAACCATTATATTATTCAAATTACTTAGGACTTAAAAATGATTTTAATGAAAGTATTGATTCACTAAAACCAGCTAGATTTGCATATAATGAATTTCAATTAAAACAATTAAAAGAAGCTTCTAGTTCAATTAATCCATCTAAAATTGTGGTTCTTTACAATATTGCTGGAGAAGTAATGAATCCTGGTGTTAAATTAGATGATGATATGTCAATTAATACTTCTTCAGATGCAATTTATGATCTTGAACAAAACTTATTAGATAATGTAATGCGAACACTATTAATTCAAAAAGCAGAAGACAAGTTCTTTTATCTAAATGATGATGGAACTAAAACATTAGTTAAAAATAAAGTTAATCAAATTTATACATTAACATGAAATGGTGTGGAATACTATTTTCCAACATTTGATGATACAAAAAGATATTTAAATAGTATTGTTGAATTAATTTCAACAAAAGTGGAGGTTTAAAATGAAAAATAAAAAAATTTTTTCACTAGCAATAGGTAGTTTAATATTACCAGTAGTAGTTACGCCAATTATTTCCTGTTCAGAAACAAAAGAAGATTATATGGATGCATACAATTCTGAATTAGGTTTTTTTTTCAATAATAGAGGAGTCATTTATGGGTATGAAGGACCCAATGGAGATGGAACATGAAAAGACCAAAAAATTGTTACAATTCCTGAATATTTAGAAGTAACAAGTCCAAAAACAAGTCCTATTTATGGTAGAAAATATAAAATAAAAGAAATTAATCCTCAAGGTAGAATTAGTTCATCTCCAGAAACTCAATTATGATTAGGGACAAATTTAGAAGAAATCATTTTGCCTGATTCAATTGAACGAATTGGTTATGATACTTTTAATTCATCAAAATTATCAAAAATTAATTGACCTAAAAATTTGCTTTCAATATATGATAGAGCATTTAGCAACACATTATTTAGTGAGATAACTTTTCCACCATCTCTTGAATCTATAGGTGCTGGAGCCTTTAGTGATTCAAAAAAATTAAAAAGTATAAATTTTTCAAATCTTAAGAACTTGAAATCAATTAATTATAACGCTTTTAGGGATTGCATACTTCTTGAAGGAGAATTAAATTTTAGTACTGCCTCATCATTAAGAGCTATTTATCAAGGTGCTTTTCGAAATACTAAAATAAATAAAGTTATTTTACCTTCAAGAACAAGATATGTACAAGATGATCCTGATGGATATTATGATTCTTTTCCAAAGGATTGTATTATTGAAGGGGGAGTTCCAACAACATATCAAGACATAAAAGATAATTATTGAGATTTTTAAGACTATTGAAAGTTAATTTGTTATTGTTGTAAATGAATTTTACAATGTATCAATATCAAAAGCAGAAAGCACGTATGAGTACAAAGGAATCGTATTCAATTCAAAACAAGAATTTAGAAATTATGTTTTAACAAATATGGAAGTTAAAAATGCTTAAAAAGAAAACTAAAATTAATATTATCTTCTTCAATAGCTACAATTGCAATTGCTTTAATTTCAACAGTAACTCCTTTTATTGTTCAAAATAAATTAAATAATAATACGATAGCTTTCAATTTTAGATTGGTTAAAAAATAAAACAACTCTAACATTCAAGTTAGAGTTAAAAGATTTGCTCGCCTAAAATTGAAAGCTATCTAATAAATTTTAAAATAATTTGAAACATATAACCAAAAAAGAAATACTTTTCTTTTTTATGTTTTAAACTTACTTAGATATTTTTTGTTCAATAAAACTAAGTACTATTTTTCTTTTGTGATTTTAATTTACTAAATTCATTCTTGTGGAATGATTTCAAAACATTAACATCCTGCTTCAAAACATTAACATCCTGTTTCAAAACACTAACATCTTTTTCAAGAATATCTAATCTTAAATTAACATTATCAAATCCATCTTTAACTATTTTAGCTAAATCTTCAATAGACATTTTCTTAGGCATATCTTTAACTACTCCTTCAGCCATTACTTTTCATTTGGAACCAGGAGTAAGATTATTAAGGTTTCCATTGATATCTTGTACCTTAATATCTTTGCTTATGTTTTCTAAGTTTTTTAAAATCTTACTAGACATTACTTACTCCAAATAAAAAGTTTCTTTAATAAATTCTAAACCAAATTTATCATATTTGTAGTTGTAAATTTAAATTAAATGTAATGATATTTGTTTTTTATATTAAAATAAAAATGTAAAGTTTTAATATAAAAATAAGGAAAAACTAATAATTTATGAATAAAAAACCAGTTGTATTATGTGTTATAGATGGATTAGGACTAAGAAATGATTCAAAAGGTAATGGATTTAAATTAGCAAATACACCAACATTTGATGATTTTTTTAAAAATTATCCTAATTCAATTATTCAAGCATCAGGAAAATTTGTTGGCTTACCCGAAAATCAAATGGGTAATTCTGAGGTAGGACATTTAAATATAGGAGCAGGTCAAGTTGTTTATACAGGTTTATCACTTATAGGTAAAGCAATTGAGGATGGAAATTTTAAAAAGAATCAACATTTTTTAGATGCTTTTGAAGATGTGAAAAAACATAATTCAACACTTCATTTAATGGGTTTATTATCTAATGGTGGAGTTCACTCATTAGAAGAACATTTATTTTTATTATTAGATGCAGCTTATGAAAATGGTGTTAAAAATGTTTCAGTTCATGTTTTTGGTGATGGTCGAGATGTAGCACCTCAATCAATCATTAGTTCATTAGAAAAATTAAACAAATTATTGACAAAATACAATTATAATTTGGCTTCTATTGCTGGAAGGTTTTATGCAATGGATCGAGATAAAATGTTTGACAGAAATGAAGTAGCTTATAAAGCAATTTTGGGTAAAGAAGGTAATCAATTCAACAATGTAATTGATTATGTTAATGAACAATATAGCAAAGAAATTTTTGATGAATTTATTGTACCTGCTTATAATCCTAATGCTAAATTTGTTAAAGATGGTGATTCTGTCATTTTTTTCAATTTTAGACCAGATCGAGCAAGACAATTATCACATTTATTTATAGGATCAAATATATATGATGCAAAACCTTCTACACAAGTAAAAATTAATAAATTTGTATCAATGATGAAATATGAAGCAATAGATACTATTGTTGCATACGAGGAAATGAATGTTGAAAATCCTATTGGTAAAGTGATTTCTGAAAATGGTTTAAAACAATTAAGATTAGCTGAAACACAAAAATATGCTCATGTTACTTTCTTTATGGATGGAGGAAAAGATATTGTTTATCCAAATATGGATCGCAAAATGGTTGATTCATTAAAAATAGCTTCATATGCTGATGCTCCTCATATGTCAGCTCAAGGAATTACTGATTATCTAATTGAAAATGGTAAAAATTATGATTTAGTTATCATGAATTTTGCTAATCCAGATATGGTTGGTCATACTGGTAATCTTGAATCTACTATTGAAGCCGTTTCATTTTTAGATACTCAAATTAAAAGAATAAAAGATTGAATTGAATCAATTGGTGGAACATTGTTTATAACAGCTGATCATGGAAATGCTGAAGTTATGTTGGATAATAATGACAAACCAGCAACTAAACATACATCAAATCCAGTTATGTTAATATCAACAGACAAATCATTAAAACTAAAAGATGGAAAACTAGCAAATGTTGCTCCTACTATTTTGGATTACATGAATATTAAAAAACCATCTTCAATGGATGAAGAATCACTAATTATTAGATAAATATGAAAATTAATAAAGATATAACAATAGCATCAGTTGAATCATTTACAGGTGGACTTTTTGCTTCAGAAATAATAAAAGAACCTGGAGCAAGTAAATATTTTAAAGGATCATTAGTAACATATTGAAATGAAATAAAAGAAAAATTAGGTGTCAATACATCTAATGGTGTTATTAATGAAGATGTAGCAATTGAAATGGCTTTAAAAGGAAAACAATTTTTTAATGTTGACTATTGTGTTTCTTTTACTGGTAATGCAGGACCTGAAGTTATGGATGGTAAAGAAGTGGGAGATATTTTTATTGCAATAAATGACCAAGTTTTTGAATTGCATTTAAAAAATATGAATAGAAATCAAATAAGAATTGAAGCAGTTAAATTCGCTATTAAAAAATTAGAAGAAAAGATGAATTATTTTTAAATATTCTTTTATTTTGTAAATAAATTAAAATCTATGTTTTATTTATATTTTTGTTTTCACAATTATTGAATTTATTTTAAAATTATGATTATTTAGGAAAAATTATTGACGTAAATAATGTCTAAGAAATTAATTCAAGATAGTTTAAATTTTAGTAAAGATATCAAATATATAAATATGATAACTTTCAATTTTAGGAAAAAAATGAAAAGTTAAAGTTGAAGGATAATTTAAAGATATGCAAAATGACTATTTTAAAGATCTAGCAAAAATTGTTCAATTTGGTTTTAGTGATGTTATTGAAACAGACGTCACCGAGCTTTTAATACAAAATAAGAAATATTCCTACAGTAAGAAGTAAATTAAATTAGTTATTATTTTTGATGATTTTAGAATAGATAAAAATAGAAAAAAATGTTTAAAACAAGAACTTTTAAAGTTTAAATAAAAAATTAGCAATTTTTAATATTAAGTGCTAATTATGATAAAATAATGTTATAAAATTATTTAAAATAATATTTATTTATGGATTTAAATAAATAAAGGAAAGGATTTATATTATGGCAAAAGAAAAAATTATTGGTATTGACCTTGGAACAACAAATTCTGTTGTTGCTGTTATGGATGGTAAAGAAACTATTGTTTTAGAAAATCCGGCCGGTAAAAGAACAACACCATCTGTTGTTGCTTGGAAAAATGGAGAAAGAATTGTTGGAGAAATTGCTAAAAGACAATTAGAAACAAATCCTGATTCTATTGCTTCAGTAAAACGTTTAATGGGAACAAACAAAAAAGTTAAAGTTAATGTTGAAGGTAAAGAAGAAGAATTTACACCTGAACAAGTTTCTGGATTTATTTTGACTTATTTGAAAGAATATGCTGAGAAAAAAACTGGATCTAAAATTGAAAAAGCAGTTATCACTGTTCCAGCTTATTTCAATAATGATCAACGTGAAGCAACAAAAATTGCAGGTAAAATAGCAGGTCTTGATGTAGTTAGAATTATTAATGAACCTACTGCTGCTGCTTTATCTTATGGTATTGATAAAACAGATAAAGAACAAAAAATTCTTGTTTATGATTTAGGAGGTGGAACATTTGATGTTTCAATTCTTGAATTGTCAGATGGTACTTTTGAAGTATTGGCAACAAGCGGAGATAATCATTTAGGTGGAGATGATTGAGATAATATAATTGTTGACTGAATTAAAGAAAAAATTCAAAAAGAAAACAAATTTGACGTTTCAAAAGATAAAATGGCTATGTCTAGATTAAAAGAAGCAGCTGAAAAAGCAAAAATTGAATTATCTGGATCAGAAACAACTTCAATTAATTTACCATTTTTAGCTATTACTGACAATGGTCCTTTAAATGTTGAATTAGAATTAACTAGATCTGAATTTGAAAAAATTACAGCTCATTTGGTAGATAGAACTAGAAAACCTATTATGGATGCTTTAAAAGAAGCGGGATTAAAAACTTCTGACCTAGATGAAGTTTTATTAGTAGGTGGTTCAACAAGAATACCTGCTGTTCAAAAAATGGTTGAACAAACAATTGGTAAAGCTCCAAATAGAACAATCAATCCAGACGAAGTTGTTGCTATTGGAGCTGCAATTCAAGGTGCTGTTTTAGCTGGTGATATTTCTGATGTTTTATTATTAGATGTTACTCCTTTAACTTTAGGTATTGTTACTGAAGGAGATATTATTGCCCCATTAATTAAAAGAAATACAACTATTCCTGTTACAAAATCTCAAGTATTTTCAACTGCTGCTGATAACCAAACAGAAGTTTCAATTGTTGTAGTTCAAGGAGAAAGAGAGGTACTTGAAGGAAATAAAGTTTTAGGTCAGTTTAATTTAAGTGGAATTGATCCAGCTCCTAGAGGTGTACCTCAAATTGAAGTTTCATTTTCAATTGATGTTAATGGTATAACAACTGTAACAGCAAAAGACAAAAAGAACAATAAAGAAGCAACAATAACTATTCAGAATTCAACTAGATTATCTGATGAAGAAGTTGAAAAAATGGTTAAAGATGCTGAAGCACACAAAGAAGAAGATAAAAAACGTAAAGATGAAAGATCAACAATTATTCGTGCTGAATCATTAATTAATATGATGGAAAAGTCAATTGCTGATTCAAAAGATATGGATGCTAAAACAAAAGAACAATCAGAAAAAGAAATTGCATCATTAAAAGAAATGATTGAAAAAAAACAAATTGAAGAATTAAAATCAAAATTAGATCAAATTGAACAAGCTGCTTCAATGTTTGCTAATCAACAAGCAAATAAAGCAGCTAATGATGATAATGAATCTAATGATGATGGACCAATAAAAGCTGAAATTGAAGAAGAATAATTTTAATTAAACTAAAACTAAACAAGAAAGAGAGTACAATGTGGTACTCTTTTTTAATGACTTTATTAACTATAATTTTTTGATTTTTAATACGTATTAAATAATAATTTTAATAGCAATAAATTAGCAATCTTTTATTTAAAATGCTATAATTTATGTAGTAATTATGAAAAATGAAAATTCCAAAAATAAAATATTAAAGTACATAATAGAAGAATATATTTCTAATTCTAGACCAGTTGGAAGTGTTTATTTAATTGAAAAATATAAATTAGATATTTCATCAGCAACTGTTAGAAATATAATGGTTCTTTTGGAAAAAGATGATTTAATAGAAAAATCACATACTTCAAGTGGAAGGATACCAACACATAAAGGTTATGAATATTATGCAAAATATCTTATTTCAGATGATGATGAAAAACTTTCGTCAAAAATTAAAGATGTTTTTGCAAGTCGAAGATCGTCTATTGATAATGTAATTGATGAAGCTGTATCAATTATTTCTGAGGCATCAAAATTAACCATTGTAACTAGTGATAATAGAAGCGTTGAATTATTTAAATCAATTACTTTAACACCTATAAGTGATAATGTAGCAATTATTGTTTTAATTACATCAAGTGGTAAGATTGATTCAAAAGAGTTATCTCTATCATCTAAGTTAAATCTTGATGACTTAAAAATTGCTATTAGAATTTTTCAAGAGAGACTATATAATGTAAAAATGGAAGATATTCCTAAAGTTGTGGAAACATTAAAACCTGTTTTAAAGCAATATATTAAAAATTATGAAGAATTAATACAAGCATTTGTTGAAAGTATCTTTAAATCATATAAAAATATTTCCCACAACAACATATATGGTAAATCGCAATTAATTAAATCAAAAGATATTAAAAGAGAAGAATTAGCAGAATTAATTGATTTAATTGAAAACCAATCAATTTGAGAATCAATAAATGAAAAAAATTATCTTGATGAAAATTTAAAACTTGAAATATTACCATCAAATGCTACAATGATTTCAAAACGTTTGAATATTAATGGTAATGTAAAAGATATCTCAGTTGTTGGACCATTAAGAATGGATTATTCAAAAGCAAAAAATATTTTAAATATAATTGAAAAGTATACTAATGAAATGTTGCAAGAAAATAATGTTCACAACAAAGAAGGAGAGTAATTATGAATCAAGAAAATAACAAAATTTTAGAAGAAAAAGATAGAATAATATTTAATTTAAAAATCCAATCTGTTATTGATGAGAATAATTCTGAAAATGAGCAGATAAAAGAAAAATTTAAAGATAAACAAATTACATTAGGTAATAATGAACTTATTCCAGGATCAAACTTGGATGAGGTTTTCATAAATCATGATTTATCAGAAAGTAAGACTATCGACACTCAACTAACATTTGAATCTGATTTTCAAATTTTTGACAAGTTTTTTCCAAAAGGGACATATAACTTTTCATTTAAAATAACTGACATTTTTAATCATAGTACTCGTGAAAAAATTGAAATATCAAGTTCTAAAGAATCACAAAATGATAAACAAAGAATAAAAGAATTAGAAGCAAATAAAGAAGAATTAATTGCTAGAATTCAAAAATTAGAACTAGAAAAACAAATGTCTGAACAAATTTTTAAATCAAAAGCTGAAGAAATGTCCAAAAATGCAGCAGCAAAAGTTGAAGAATTAAAAGAAGAAATTAAAAACAAAGCTAAAGAAGAATTAGATTTTAAGACTAAATATGCTATTCAAAAATTAATAGATGATTTGTTAAGTCCACTAAATAATTTGTATGTGGCTGTTGAGGCTGGAGCTAATGCCACAGATCCAAATGTTTCTGCATATGTTAAAGGGTTTCAAATGCTTACAACACAACTTTTTAATACTTTAGAATCACATGGAATTTCAGTTATTCAACCTAATATAGGAGATGTTTTTAATCCTGAGTTTCATCAAGTTCATGAAATTGTAGATGATGCTACATATAACAAAGATCAAGTTGTTAAATTAATATCAAGAGGTTATAAATTACATGATCGTGTTTTAAAACCTGCTATTGTTATTGTTGCAAAATAGTCAATAAATTTAATTGCTTAATTAAATTTACAATATAATTAAAAAATATGAATTATAAAGCATTTTATAGAACCTATAGACCATCTAATTTTGATGAAGTTGTTGGACAAGATCATATTATTAGAACGTTGGTAAATTTAATAAAAATGAAAAAAATATCTCATGGATATTTGTTTTCTGGTCCTAGAGGAACAGGTAAAACTTCAGTTGCTAAAATATTTGCTAATGCAATTAATTGTATTCATTCTGATTCTCCAGAAAAAATATGTGTTAAATGTTTAAAATCTTCAAATACGTCTTTAGATATTATAGAAATTGATGCAGCTTCAAATAATAGCGTAAATGACATAAGAACAATTAGAGAGCAAGTTGAATTTGCTCCTACTAATAGTCCCTATAAAGTTTACATAATAGATGAAGTTCACATGTTAACTACAGGAGCTTTTAATGCTTTGTTAATGACTTTAGAAGAACCACCATCTCATGCTATTTTTATTTTAGCTACTACTAATCCAGATAAAATTCCCGATACTATTTTATCTAGGGTTCAAAGATATAATTTTAAAAGAATTTCAAAAACTGTATTAGAAAATCAGTTGATGTTTGTTTTTAATAGTGAAAATGTTAAATATGATGTTGAATCAATAGAGATGATTGCTTCTTTAGCTAATGGGTCACTTAGAGACGCTTTATCTATTGCTGATCAAATAAATGCTTATTCTAATTCAAATATTACAATTCAAAATTTAATTGAAATTTTTGGTTTATCAACAATTGATAATCAAGTTCATTTTTTAAATTTGTTATCATCTAAAGCTGTTTCAGAAGCATTAAATTATTTTGATAATCTTGTAAATGAAGGTGTTAACATATCAAGGTTTATTATTTCTTTAATTGAGTTATTAAAAGACTATTTAGTTTATGAAAAAACAAGAAATATTAATTTAATTTCAATTAGTGTTTCTTATTTAGAAAAATTGATTATTAGATCTGATTCAATATATAAAATATTGGATATTTTGACTCCTCTATTAAATGATATTAAATATTCAGATATTCCTCAGCAATTAGTACAACTTGCAATAATCAAAATTTGTTCATTTGAAGAATCATTGATTGATATAAAAAAAAGAGATAATAATATCGAATTTTTAAATAAAAATCAAAATGTAGTAAATAATAAAGTAAATCATGATGAAACATTGAAAGAAAAATCATTTAATAATAATCAAACACTAGAAAATCAAATTAATTTTAATAATAGAGAAAATTTTAAAACTGAAGAAGTTAGAGATATTACTGATGAGTATTTTTCAAGTCAAAATTATTCTCAACCCATTAACATCAATGATGATGTTTTACAATCTTCAAACAATATAAATCAAGTAAATACCCAAACTAAAACATTATTATCAGATTTTTCA
>CAYURK010000016.1:0-13850 GCA_964447225.1 uncultured Metamycoplasma sp. | reverse complement strand
ATATTATTGAAATTACTTCTAGACAAATAATCTTTCTTTGGTATGAAGCTCAAAAAATATTATCATTGTTTTTTCTAGATTTTGTTTGTGAATTATAAATTATGTAGTGTTTTTCAATTCTTTTTATAAAACATTCAATCATTTCTTTTCCATATTCTTTGTAATTATCATTTTTACTTTCAAAATTTTGTTTATCATCAAATAGAAAAAAAGATATTTCTTTCTTATATTGAAATAATTTTTTATTATTTTTGTTTAAATTATTGATTTTATTAACTATTTCATTTGCTTTTTTATATAAAGCACTATTTTCTTTTATGATTTTTTTATAAATATAACTATCTTGTAATAAAAGAGTAATTAAAACATTTTTTTTAATTAAAAGATTAATATTATTTTTTAAAAAATGTAAGTGATTATCAACAAAAGATAAATAGAACTTTAAAATGAGATCTTTAGATTTTTTATTTTTTTTTAATATTGTTATGCTTTCTTTTAACTTTTCTATTGAATCATTTAACAGTTTAATTTTTGTTTTAACATAGGAATAAATGATTTCTTTGTATTTTTTAATTCTTAATGTTTTTAAATATTTTGGCAATTTTTCATGTTTTTTAAGTAATTTCAAAATATTATAATTTCCATTTTTATATATTTCATCAACAATAATATCTATCAATCTTTTATCATTATTATAATTAGAACTTATATTGTTTCATTCATAAGTTTTGGAAAAAAATTGAATATTATTTAATGTTTTGTTACAAACTAGATTATCAAAAGCAAATAATCCTGAATAGTCTATTTCATTTTTAAATATTGATAATATTGTTTCTTTCTCTTTATCATTATTTGTAAATATCGAAATAGCTTCACCTCAATTTGAAGTCAAATTTAAATCAAATATTGAAAACAACCCGTTATTTTGGTCTTTATTTATTGCTGATATATCAATTGCTTTAAAATTAAAGTCTTTATCCATATATAAAAATTTTATAAGTTTTTACTAAAACTTGTTGAGAATTTAAAATTAAAAATTACTATGTAATATATAATAATTTTAATTTCATTAATTTAGGATTTTCAATGATTAAAATAAGAAATTTAAAATTTAAATATCAAGGGTCTAATTATTTTGCAATAAATGATATTAATTTAGAACTGCCAAAAGGAAAATTTATTGCTGTATTGGGTCACAATGGAAGTGGTAAATCAACATTTTCTAAGTTAATTTCAGGTTTATATAAACCTACTGAAGGTGAAATTTATATAGATGATATTATGATTAAAAAATCTTCTTTAAAACAAATAAGAAAAAAAATTGGAATTATTTTTCAAAATCCTGATAATCAATTTATAGGTTCAACTGTTGAAGACGATATAGCATTTGGTTTAGAAAATAAATGTGTTTCAAGAGAAAAAATCAAGCAAATAATTGATACACAATTATCTCTTGTAGATATGAGTCAATTTTTAGACAGAGAACCAAGTTCACTGAGTGGAGGACAAAAACAAAGAGTTGCAATTGCTTCAGTTCTTGCATTAAATCCTGAAATTATTATTTTTGATGAAGTAACTTCAATGCTTGATCCTAAAGGGAAAGAAGATGTTCTAAAAATAATAAAGTCAATTCAAGAAAAAAGAGAAAAAACATTAATATCAATTACTCATGACATGGACGAAGCTATAATGTCAGATTATTGTTTAGTATTTTCAAAGGGTAAAATAATAGCTAGTGGTGATCCAAAAGAAATATTAAATAATGAAAATATAATAAAAGAGTCAAAGATTGATTCTCCATTTATATACAAAATTTCCTCACAAATAAATGGAATGAAACCAACGTATGATATTGACGAATTATTGGAGAAGATATGAGAATAAAATTATTAAATGTTTCACATACTTTTCAGTCAAATATTAAAGAAAAATTTGACGCCATTTCAAATATTAATTTAAATATAGATCAAAATGAATTTATATCTATTATTGGACCTACAGGAAGTGGAAAAACAACTTTGATAGAACATTTTAATTGCTTACTAATTCCTTCAAAAGGAGAAGTTTTATTTGATTATTCTATAAATGAGAATGGGAAAACAATTAACAAAAATAGAACAATTAAAAAAAGTTTTTTTAAGATTAAAAAAATAAATGAAATTAGAAAACTTGTGGGTATTGTTTTTCAATTTGCTGAATATCAACTTTTTGAAGAAACAATTGAAAAAGACATTATTTTTGGTCCTATTAATATGGGTATTTCAAAGGAAGAAGCAAAAAAAATTGCAAGTGAAATGATAGTTAAAGTAGGACTTGATGAATCTTTTTTAAATAGAAGTCCATTTGAATTATCAGGTGGTCAAAAAAGGAGAGTAGCTATTGCAGGAATTTTATCTATGAAACCTGATATTCTAGTTTTTGATGAACCAACAGCAGGTTTAGATCCTGAAGGTTCTGAAGATATTTTGAATTTATTTAATAATTTATATAAAGAAGGTAAAACAATAATTATTGTTACTCATAATTTAGATGATGCATTAAAATTTACAAATAGAACCATATTTTTAAAGGAAGGAAAAATTTTAAAAGATGGTAAATCTTTGGAAATTTTATCAGATGAAAAACTATTGGTTGATAATAAAATGAGTGTTCCTAAAATTATTTCATTAACAAATAAAATTAATAATAAATATAGTTTATCTATTCCTTATGCTAAAAATGTAAATGAATTTGTTTCTATAATTAATGAGATTAAAAGAAGGAAAAATAGATAATGAAAATTAATATAGGTCGTTATTTGCCAGAAAATTCTTTAATTCATAAATTAGATGCTAGAATCAAGTTATTAGCAAATATTGCTTTCATTGTTCTTTTTTTTCTAGCAAATACATATATGTTACAAATTATTTTATTATTACCTATTTTAATAAGTTTTATTGTAGCTACTAATAGACCACTTCATTTATTGAAAATGATGATAATGCCTATTTTTGTTTCAATTTTTATTTTTATAATTAATATGTTTGTTTTGGAAACACGAACTAATAATTTTTGGTGAGCAGTTGGAGGAACTGAAAATGATCCAATTGTTAAAATTAATTATGAAGTTGTTATGACAACAGTTACAATTGCTTTAAGAATTTATTCAATTATGGTTACAATGACTGTTTTAACATTATCAACTCAGACTGTTTTAATTACTAAAGCCTTAGATTTTTATTTTTATCCATTAAGATTAATAAAAATTCCTACTCAGATTTTTACAATGATAATAACAATAGCTTTTAGATTTGTTCCTACTTTAGTTGATGAAGCATCTAGAATTTTTAAAGCTCAAGCTTCAAGAGGTGTTGATTTTAAAAATGGAACTATAAGGTCAAAAGTTAAATCTTTAATTGTTTTAATTGTTCCTTTATTTGTAACATCATTTAATAAAGCTGATGATTTAGCTAATGCTATGGAAACAAGAGGTTATGATCCCTATGCAAAAAGAACTTCATATAAAAAGTGGAAATTTTGATGATTTGACATTATTGCTTTAATTTCAATAATTTCTTTTATTGTTATTAGTGCTCTAATTATTTCAAATCCAAATAATATATTTAATTTTCCACAATGATGATTAGATACTAAATCAATCTTTTAATATAATAAATAAGGTAATTACATATAAGTTGTATAAGAGCATATTATGAAAAATAAAGAGAGAATTAAAGAATTAGTTGATTTAATAAATAAATGAAATAGTGAGTATTTTGATGAAGATAATCCATCTGTAAGCGATAGGGTTTATGATACACATTTAAAAGAATTAGTAGAATTAGAAAAAAAATATCCTAATTTAATTTTAGATAATTCTCCAACAAAAAATATTGGAGCAAATTTAAGCAAATCAAAATTTAAAAAGGTAAAACATGATAAATTAATGCTTTCTTTAAATAAAGCTTATTCATTTGAAGAATTAAATAAATTTTTTAGTGATATTTCTGATGTCATAAAAAGCAATGATATAAATTTTTTAATTCAACCTAAAATTGATGGATTATCAATTTCATTAAAATATGAAAATGGAGAATTAATTCAAGCAATAACTCGTGGTGATGGACAAATTGGAGAAGATGTTACTGACAATGTTAAAAATATTATTAATGATATTCCTGTAAAAATTAATTATTTTAAACCAATTGAAGTTAGAGGAGAAATTTATATTAGTCATAGTAATTTTTTAAAAATTTTGGAATCAGAAAATGTTGAATATGCTAATGCTAGAAATCTTGCTTCTGGTACTTTAAGACAACTAAATAATGAAATAGTTAAACAAAGAAATTTATCATCATTTATTTATGACATTGTTGATTTTCAAAAACATAATATTAGTAATCAAAAAGAATTGGTATCATTTTTATTAAACAATAAATTTCCCTTTCCTAGTGACTATTTAATTGAAAACATAATTAAAAAAGAAAACATATTTGAATATATTTTAGAATTTGAAAGCAAAAAAAGAAAATCTTTAGGATATGACATAGATGGTATGGTTATTAAACTAAATGAAATGAAATTTTATGATGAAATAGGTTATACTTCAAAATTTCCTAAATATGCTATTGCCTATAAATTTGATGAAGAATTAATTCAAACAACTTTAGAAGATATTTTTGTTTCAATTGGTAGAACAGGTATTGCAACATATAATGCAAAATTAAAACCTGTTTTACTTTTAGGAACAACTGTTTCAGCTGCAACAATGCATAATTATAATTATGTTAATGATTTAGGTGTTAATATAGGCGATGAGGTAACAATAAAAAAAGCTGGTGAAATAATTCCAAAGGTTGTTGAAGTAAGTATTAAAAAATCTAATGGTATTTTTCCTAAAATAATGTTTTGTCCTTCATGTAATTCTCAACTATTTGATACTAAAACTCATAGTAATCAAGTATGTTTAAATAAGAATTGTCCAGAAATTAATATTAGAAGAATTATTCATTTTGCTTCAAAACAAGCTTTAAACATTGAAGGATTGGGCGAAGGTATAGTTAGAAGATTGTATGAATTAAATTTTTTAAAAAAAATAGAGGACATATTTTTTCTTGAAAAATTCAAAGATAAAATAATTGAGATTAAGGGATTTGGTCTTAAATTTTGATCTAACCTATGAAATGGAATTGTTAATTCTTATAATGTTGAATTACAAAATTTAATTTTTGCTCTTGGTATTCCTCAATTAGGAATTAAAAATGCAAAATCAATAGCCAAGAAAATTAAACAATTTGACCAATTATTTTCACTTAATGAAGAAAATCTTTTATCAATTGATGATATAGGAGAAGTTACAATTAAAGAATTTTTTAACTATATAAATAAAGAAGAAAATTTAAAATTATTTAATTTTTTAATATCAATAGGTATAAACCCGATATTTAATGAGAATAAAGAAATCACTATTCCTTTTTTTAATTCAAAAACATTTGTAATTAGCGGAACATTTGAATTATCCAGGGATGAACTAAAAAAAATTATTGAAGATAATGGTGGTAATACAACTTCTACTGTTTCAAAAAAGACATATGCACTATTACTAGGTGAAAATGGTGGTTCCAAAATAGATAAAGCCAAAAAATTGGGTATTAGAATTATTGATAAAAAAGAATTGAATGAAATTTTGTCTAGTTCTTAAAATTTAAAAGGATTTAAATTATATTTCAAAATATATTCAACTCCTTCATGTGTTATTTTTCTCCCTCTTGATGTTTTTACAATTAATTTTTTTGATAGTAAAATAGGTTCTATTTCATTAATGATCATTTTTTTTGATTCATTTAAAAGAGATATTATTACATCAAGAGATACTGAATTTTGTTCAAAAGTTTCAAAAAGTAATTTAAGATATTCAATATGAATATCTGTTAATCCATATTTATATATTGATAAACTTTTAAGTGTTTGGTAAATTATATTTACTGTTATTTTTCCATTATTATAATAATCTGCAAAATCTATTATTCTTTTAATTAATCTATTGGCAATTCTAGGTGTTTCTTGGGAATAATCTGAAATTATTTGGGCTTGATTGTCATCTAAATTATGTCCCAATATTTTTGCTGATTGGATTAAAATTTTTGATATTTCATCATTAGAATAATTTGATAGTTTGAAAATAATTCCAAATCGATCTCTTATAGGTTGGGAGATTTTTGAAAATTCTGTTGTTGATCCAATTAAAGTAAAAGGTTTGATTTTCATTCTTATTATTCTCTTTTCACCTTCGGGACCAATTGGAATATCTATTATATTATCTTCCATTGCTGAATAAATTAATTCTTCAATACCAATACCCATAGAGTGAATTTCATCTATGAATATAATGTCATTTTCATGAATAGAAGCAAATATTGATAATATATCTGATTTTTTCTCTATTAATCCTCCTTGCACATAATTTATTCTTCTATTAGTTTGTTTAGCAATAATATTTGCTAATGTAGTTTTTCCTCTACCTGGAGGTCCATAAAAAATAATATGATCCAATATTTTGTTTTGTTTACGAGATGATTCAATGATAACCTTTAGTGTATTTATGATTTTTTCTTGACCTATAAAATTAGTAAAATTATTGGGTCTTAGAGATATTGTTTTGTTGCTCATGAGAAATAATTTCTATAGCTGATTCAATCATTTGTTCAATATCATCACTTTCTTTTAATTTGGAAGTTGCAATATCTATTTGATTTTCATTAAATCCTAAATTTTTTAATGTTTTGTATACTTCTATTTTATTTTTACTTTCTAGTTTGTTGTTTAACATTGTTTTGTATTTTTTCTGAAAATCAAAAACTATTTGTCTTGCAGTTCTTAGTCCAACGTAAGGAATTTTTGCAATAGAATCATAATCACCATTTGAAATCATTTCCATTACTTCTTTTCAATTTAATCCTAAAATTGACATTGCTGTTTTTGGTCCAATTCCAGAAATTGACAATAAATCTTCAAAAAATATTCGTTCTTTAAATTCTTTAAAACCATAATATGTTCTTCCATAATCATTTTTATACTCATATATAAATACTTTTTGAAATTTATCTAATTCAAATTTATCAACATTTGTTACATTAACAACATAACCTGTATAGTTTGATTCAAATATTAAACTTGATTTAGTTTTGGAAGCAACTTTTCCTAATTTATATAGCACTATTTCTTACCTCCATTCTTTTTTATTGATATTAAAATATTTTTTTCTCCAATATCACGATTTTCATTCTCATTTATTTCATACAAAGTAAAATCATTTGCAGAATTTAGAGCACCTATAAGATCTTCTACTCCAATTTCATTAAAAAAATCAATTTCAATTTCATTATCTATATTTAATTTGTCATTCATTATTAATATAAAGCACCTTTCATACATTTAGTTAATGAAAGTTATTAGCATTGTTCGAGTTGCTAAATTATATCATAAAAGGGAATAAAAAGCTGTTTGTATGATTCTTTTTCAAAAAACACATTATTTAATAATATGAAAATCAGAATTTAATTAAAAATAACTTTTTATCTAAATATATAGAAAAAAAGTTATAATAATGTGGTACTCAGTTAAAGTATTATAAAAATTAAGGATAAAAAATGAAGAAAGCAATAAAACAAAAATTACTAAATTTAGTTTCTATTGATCCAAAAGATTATTGTATTAAGACAAGTCTAGGACAAAAACATATAGATATTTTAAAATATGTTAAAAAAGATGTATTCTTATCTTTTATTAATAATGAAATTTCACAATTAGAAATTTCAACAGCTTCAGGTGTAGCATACTTTGAAGATGTTTTATCAAAAACAAAAAATGCTAATGAATTTATTCAAATTGTAGAAGATAGTGGATTCGAAATTTCTGATCAAATGAAAGAACAGTTGGAATCTTTTTCTTCAAATAAAACAAAAATTTTAAATCATTTTATTTCTGAAATGAAATCATCTAAAAAAGTGTTTATTAGTTTAAATAGAATAGCGAAGCAATTTTATAATGATACTGCTATTTGACCATTACATATAACATATCAATTTTTAAAAGGTAAAATAGCAAATGAAATGGCTATTAAAGCACCTATTATCATTCAAAAAGTTGAAATTGTTGAAGAAGGATCAAAATTATATTTAAGAAGAGTTGAAGATGAAAGACTAGTTAATGAAAAAATTCAAGTAATAATGAATAAAGAGTTTCCAAATCATGTTTCTTCTGATGAGCTATTTAAACCTTTATCACTAGAAGACACAATTAAAAGATTTGAGACAATGGTAGGATATAGCATTGACTATTCAAAATCAGTAGAAAAATTTATAAATGAAGATTCAAAAACAATTATAAATAAATATCCAACATTAAAAATGGAACCATCAACCATTTTAGGATTTTTTGAACCAGGTGGTTCAGCTTTAAAACAAGATTTAGAAAAAATTATTGAACAAAACATTGATCCATTTGAAGCACAAATTGAAACAGCAAATGTAAAACCAAATAAATATTATGAAGATAAAATAATTAAAGAACCAGATTTACTAGAACTAAATCACCCACTAAACATTTTTCAAAAATATGCTGTAGCTTCAGCTTTACAACAATCAACATTAATTTATGGTCCTCCTGGAACAGGAAAATCTGAAGTTATTTCAAATATTATTGCAAATGCTTTGATTAGAGGTAAGAATGTTTTAATGGTGTCAGAAAAAAAAGCGGCACTTGATGTTCTTACAAATAGAATTAAATCATTGTCACAATTTACTCTATATTTATGTGATACAAGAAATAGAGAAGAGTTTTATAAAAAAATTGATACATTAAATACTTTATTAGGTACTCAATGATATCGAGAACCTTCAAGATATACAAGAAATGCTCAAATTGAACCTTTGAAAATAGAAGCAGCCGATTTAATTTTTCATAATGATTATTTAAATTGGTATCGTGAATTATTAATGTTAATAAATAAACATTGAAATATTGAAGATTTTGAAGATAAAATTTTTGATCTAGATTACCAAAAATATCAAAATATAAAAAATGAATTAGGTGAACAAATATATACAGAATGATTATCTAACATTTTTATTGAAGGTGTTGGTAATACTTCAATATATGAAAAAATGCAAGAATTTCTAGTTGAATACAATATTTCAAATATTGAGGAATTTTTTGATGAATATTTAATACTAAAAAAATTCTTGAAAAAATATAAATTTGAAGAGTCAATGTCTTCTAATGAAGCAATTAAACATATTAAAAAGATTCAACAAAAAATATCAACAAATATTAAATTAGTTGAAAGCTTCTTATTAGGTGGAAAAAAACTAACTACTTTAATAGATGCATATCAATTATTTAGAGATAAATATCAAAATGAGCCTTTATTAAAAGATTTTTTAGATAAAAACCAAAAACAAAAAGAAAATTTCCTAAATATTATTGAGGATTATAGAGTATTTGTTAAAAGATTACATGGAAAATATCCTGAATGAAAAGAAATGAGTAAAGAAAATATGATTCAGAGAATTGATTCATATAGTTCATTTATAGACAAATATAAAAAAGAATTATCTAAGTATGATTGATATGGATTTATTGAAGAGAATTTTAAAAAACTTGATAAATTTATTGAAATTATGAATGATAGTCAGTTTGATGAATCTCAAAAAGAAATTTTCTTTGCAGAATTTGTTGTAAATAAAAAAGTTATAAATGATATTAATTCATGTGACTTGCCTTTAAAAACTGTTAAAGAAATTTCAAAAAATAAAAATATCATTGTATCTATGTTAGAGGATTTCTTGTCAAGAAGTGACATGATTGAAATTTCATTTATTGAGGATTTAATTAAATTCAAAGACTTGATGATCTATAATGAGGAATTTTTAGAAGAATTGTTAAAAATTAAAAATATTTTCTTTGGTCAAAATATGAAAATAGTAAATGAATATTCTTGACTATCACTTCCTTATATTAAAACTCTATACTTACAAAACATTAGAATTTTCAATATTGAAGAAGTTGGACAAATTATGAAACATATTAGTTCACCAATTACATGTGAACAATTTGATAAATTAAAACAAGTTTCATTATGAAATGATATTGTTAAAGACTATCCAATGTTTATGGAAGTAAAAGGTGTAAATATCCAAGATATTATTATTCAATTAAGAAAAGAAGAAAAAAGATCTGCTGAAATAGTTGAAGAATTAATTTTTAAAAAATATATTAATTCATTAAGAAATTATTTAATTAAACTTTCCAAAGATGAAAAAGATGAAGTTGCAAACGTTTTAAGAATTGCTTCTTCAGGATCACTACCACCAATTACTCAATTTGTTCAAAAATACTATAATTCATTAAAAAAATTATTCCCAGTTTGAGTGGCTAATCCAGATAATGTTGCAGATATGATTCCAATGAATGAAAATGAATTTTACTATGGAATTTTTGATGAAGCATCTCAGATGGCAATTGAAAGAGCTTATCCATTAGTATATAGAACAAATATCAAAGTTGTTTCAGGTGATGATAAACAATTAAAACCTTCATCATTCTTTGCTACTAAAATTGATGATAGTGAATTTGATATTGATGATTTTGATTCTGTTGAATCATTATTAGAAAGAGCAAAAGTTTCATGATGAAATGAATTCCATTTGAAAAATCATTATCGTTCAGAATCTAAAGAGTTAATTGAATTTTCAAATAAATTTATCTACAATAATAATCTTGAAGTAGCTACAAAATGTGGTGTATTTGAAAAGGGTATTCAAGTAATAGATGTAAATGGTTTATGAGATAAAGTTAATCAAAAAGAAGCAGAAAAAATCATTGAAATATTATTAGACAACTATGATAAATATGAAAAAATATTAATCATTACTTTTAATGCTAAGCAATCTCAATTGGTAGAAAATTTATTAATAGATAAAAACTCTAAATTTCCTGATACTTTAAAAGACAAAATTGAACATAATTTAATTGTTGTAACAAATTTAGAAAATGTTCAAGGTAATGAAGGTGATCTTGTTATTTTATCAATTTCATATGGTAAAAATTCAGATGGTATTGTTAGAAATAATTTTGGTCCATTAAATGCTAAAGGTGGTTCAAACCGTTTAAATGTTGCTATTACAAGAGCAAAAAGCAAAATGATAGTTGTTAAGTCTTTAAGTGGAAATGATATTAAAATATCTAATCCAAATAACAAAAATGCTATTATTTTTAAGAAATTTATTGAGTACTTAGATGTTATTAAGAATAATCAAACAATTGATGTTGTTAATGATGAAATGGAAAATGTTGAAGAAATCAATGAAGGAACAAAAGAAACAACAATTGAATTAGAAAGAACTAAAGAACTAAATGCTTTAGATTTTGCAAAACCTATTGTTAAAAATATTTATGCTGACTTAATTAAAAATTTAAGTAGTAAGTATGAGATTAAAGTAGATTTTAAAGTAGGTTCAAAAAGTATTGATTTACTAATTCTTAATAAAAAAACAAAAACTGTTTTAAAAGCTTTATTAATTGAAGAATGAAAAACTAATCGAACAATAAAAGAAATGGTTGAAGAAATAGATCGTCAATGTTTCTTAGAAGATAGAGGATATAGTACATTTAAAATAAAAGAATATGAATGACATATTGATAAAGCAAGATTAATTGAAAAAATTAAAATGAGTTTAGAAAATAAAAATACCCAGGTAGATTACATTATTTGACAGTCAGAAAAATAATCGAATCTTAAATTTATATAAAAAATAACTTTTATGGTTTTTAGTCATAAAAGTTATTTTTTATATTTGGTCATTACCTAATGAAATGGTGGCTCCGGCAGGAATCGAACCAGCGACACACAGAGCTTCAATCTGTTGCTCTACCGACTGAGCTACAGAGCCATGGCGGTCCAGACGGGGATCGAACCCGCGATCTCCTCCGTGACAGGGAGGCGTATTAAACCACTTTACCACTGGACCAATTGGTTGCGGAGACAGGACTTGAACCTGTGACCTTCGGATTATGAGCCCGACGAGCTGCCAACTGCTCCACTCCGCGATGTGAAAGGTATTTTTATCATACCTTCATGTTTTTGGTAAAAAACCTTTTATATTTTAAAAGATTTTTTAAATGGCGGGCAAAGAGGGATTCGAACCCCCGCGGGCCGTGAAGCCCCTGCTAGTTTTCAAGACTAGTCCCTTCAGCCAGACTTGGGTATTTGCCCTTTTGGTGGTCCCACCAGGACTTGAACCTGGAACCTACCGGTTATGAGCCGGGTGCTCTAACCAATTGAGCTATAGGACCACAACTTAGATGAATTTTATATCATATGGTAGCACCGAAGAGAGTCGAACTCTTGACCTTCCGGGTATGAACCGGATGCTCTAACCAACTGAGCTACAGTGCCATTATGGTGGAGAGGAAGGGATTCGAACCCTCTACCTCCTGCGTGCAAGGCAGGCGCTCTAGCCAAGTGAGCTACCCCCCCAATAAATGGTGAAGAAGACAGGATTTGAACCTGCGACCGCTTGGTCCCAAACCAAGTGCTCTACCAAGTTGAGCTACTTCTCCAGAAAAAAACAAAAGCATATGTAATGCTTTTTAATTATATAAAATTTTTTAACTATAGATTATAAAAAAATGGTTTAACTTTTCATTATGGAGAAATATTTTTCAATCATAATTTTATGAATAAAAAAATAAAATGGTCTTATATATCAAGGTCAAAATGAAAAATGAAATTTACGTGTAATTTCAAACTTAATATTTTTTTCTTTACATTTTTTTCTAAATTCTTTTAGACCAAATAATCGAAATGAAACAATTTCTTGTCCATCATTTATTATGCATTTTTTACAAGCTTCATATTCAGGATTAAATCTAGTATCATTCCATGACTGAGATGTTGAATTACCTGGTCTATTATTGTAGTAATAACCAACAATTTTTCTTGATATTTTCATTTTTTTTGAATTTAATGTAAATTGTGATATTAAATCACTGTCTTGATAAGGAACTTTTTCAATTAAGTTGTTTGTTTTATAAAAAATATTTGATTTAACAAAATATATTAAAGGTAAACAAAAAGGAGAATTCATTTGAATATGAGAAAAAATATTTCTTTTTAAAAAAAACCAATATGGATGTATTTTTTTTCCATTTTTTTGTCCATCTCAATTTTGATAAGATCCAACAAATATATCTGCATCTTCAATATTTTCATTTATTACTTTATAAGCATCTTTATCTAAAAAATCATCTGCATCAAGGATTGATACAATTTCATTTTTAACTAATTTATTATTTTTTACATAATTAATTACTGATGATCATTGTCCATTAGTTTTTTTATAATATTCTACTTGAGATACATTTTTATATTGTTCCATTATTTTGGAAGTTTCATCTGTTGATCCATCATCAATAACTAAAATTTGAATAAGATTTTTTTCATAATTTTGATTAAGTAAAGAATCTATACATGTTTTGATATATTTTTCACTATTATAAGAAGGGATAATTACACTAAATGATTTTGATTTCATCTCAAAAAACTCCATTAATTTTTTCTTTATCTAAATTTTCAAAAAACTCCATTAATTTTTTCTTTATCTAAATTTTCTATTTCTTTTTTCATATCTTTTGTTGATATTAGAAATATCATTTTTTCCCTTTTGGTTTTGTTTAATATTTTAATAATATTTGAACAACAATTTAAACTAACAAATCTCAAATCAATAAAAATACCTAATGTTTCTTCTTGTAAATATTCAATATCTTTTTTATTTAATTTTTCATTTTTTATTATTACAAAAGGTATA
>CAYURK010000015.1:0-14080 GCA_964447225.1 uncultured Metamycoplasma sp. | reverse complement strand
ATGATGTTGATGGAATAAAAATAATCAAAAAGGTTTCATCACTGATATCTAAAAATAATTCTCCAAGAAGTATGTATAAGAAACAGATAATTGGTAGTCATCCATTTTCAAGTGATGTAGATGATATGATGTTCATGTTGCTTAAGGCGGCAAAGAATGAATAATATATTAATATTAATTTGTTTGGAAGCAAAAGAACCTAAAACAGAAAAAGAATTTTTTAAATCTATTACTGACAAAAATAAAGAATATATTAGAATTCAATATTTAGACCCTGAAAAAATTGATTCAGAAAGTTTAAGTGATATTAATTGTAAGAAATTAAATGAATTAATTAAGAATAAAGAAGACAAAATAGAATATGAAATAATTTGTTTTTGTGATGGAGATATTGCAAATGAGCAAATGCAATCAATAAAAAATACTAAGTCACTTGTTTGCAACTACTTAGAGAGCAAATTTAAAATAGTATTAACTTCTAAATTATTATATGATTTGAATCATAGTTTTGAGTTTTTTATATGATTAATAACTGAAAAGTTTGATGAAAATTTTTATTATGATAGCAAAGATGATATAAATAAACTAAGAAATAAATATGTTAATGATATTGTTGAAATCTATAGAAAATATAATTCTCAAATAACAGATATTAATAAATTCAAAAAAAATTCAAATATAATTTGAAAACCAATTGTAGATTTTCATGTTAAAGATGAAAAAGATCATTTAGAAATTTGTAAAATAATTTTGAGTAAATTTGATAAAAACAGAAGATTTTCTATATATTTTGAAATATTAGAAAAAATTATTGAAAAATATGAAATTTTATATAGACAATATTTTTTGAAAAATGAATAAAATTTGTTAACCATAAAATTTTAATAATAAATCAAGAATATTCACTTTAAACTAAATTAGTTATAAATAGTAATTTAGTTTTTCCATATATTCTTGTATCATGTAATGTTAATCCTTGCGGTATTTTAAAATTCATTTCTATATTTGTTTCAATTATAATTTTTCCATATTTTTTTAATAATTTATTTTCAGATATAAGTTCCACTGCATGATACACAATATCTAATTTGTAAGGTGGATCCAAATAAATAAAATCAAATTGAATATTTTTTGAATTTTCTAAATAAATAATTGAATCCATCTTTTTAATTTCAATGTTATTAACTTCTAATTTTTGACTATTTTTAACAATAACATTGTAAGCAATATCATTTTTTTCTATTGCTATTGCTTTCATAGCTCCTCGTGAAATTGCTTCTAAACAAAAAGCACCAGAACCAGCAAAACAATCCAAAACTATTGAATTCTTTATTTCATTTTGAATAATATTAAATAATGATTCTCTAACTCGATCTAGAGTAGGTCTAGTTATTTCTAAGGGAGGTTGTTCAAGAATTCTTGAACGATATTTACCAGCAATAATTCTTAACATGTTTAAAATTTTAGTTGAACTTTTAATAATTTGTTAGCTAATTTAATATTTAATTTATAAAAATATTTATCATTTTTTTTCTTTTTCAATTATTAATTTTACTTCTTCTTCATTATCAGCTAATAGACATTTATTTGCAATTTCTTGAGCATCATTAAAATTAATTCTTGAAATTAACTCTCTTGCTTGAAGTATTGAAGAAGCAGACATTGAAAACTCATCAAGTCCAAGACCTAATAATATAGGTATTGCTTGCAAGTCTCCAGCCATTTCTCCACACATACCTGCTCATTTACCTTGTTTATGAGCTCCATCAATTGTCATTTTAATTAATTTTAAAATTGAAGGATTTAGCGGCTGATATAAGTATGAAATTTTTTCATTCATTCTATCAGCTGCCATTGAATATTGAATTAAATCATTTGTTCCAATTGAAACAAAATCAGCATATTTACAAAAATTTTCACAATTAACAGCAGCAGCGGGTATTTCTACCATCATTCCAACTTCAATATTATTTGAAACATTAGGATATTTATCTTTTATTTCTTTGTAAACTTTTTCAAAAATTGATTTAGCTTTTTTAAATTCATCAATTGTAGCAATCATAGGAAACATAATACCTAATTTACCAAATTCACTTGCTCTAATTAGTGCTCTTAATTGAGTTTCAAAAACGTCTATTCTATCAAGACAAAATCTAATTGCTCTATATCCTAGAAAAGGATTCATTTCATATGGAAATTCAAAATATTTAAGTGTTTTATCTCCACCAATATCCAATGTTCTAATAATAACTTTTTTATCTTTCATTGATTCTAAAACTTTTTTATATGCCTCAAATTGACATTCTTCTGAAGGTCAATCCATTGAATCCATATATAAAAATTCTGATCTAAATAAACCAACAGCATCTCCATTAGCATTTAATACACCATTTACATCAGCAGGAGAACCTATATTTCCAGCAATGTCCACTTTATGACCATCCTTTGTAATTGATGGTTTTGTTTTGAATTGTTGCAAATATTTAACTAGTTCTTGTTCTTTTTTTATTTCTTCATTTAATTTATCGATGATATCTTTAGAAGGATTTACTCACACTTCTCCTGTTGTTCCATTAATAGCAAGAATATCTCCTGTTTGAACATTTTCAGTAATGTTACCAATTCCTAAAACCGCAGGTATTTCAAGAGAACGAGCCATAATAGCTGAATGAGATGTTCTTCCACCAACATCAGTTGCAAAACCTTTAATAAATTTTTTATTTAATTGAGAAGTTTCAGATGGTGTTAAATCAACACCAACAATGATAACTTCTTCATTAATTTGAGTAAGGTCTTCAATATCAATGTTTAAAAGATTGCAAATAATTTTTTGACAAACATCTTTAATGTCAGCAGCCCTTTCCTTCATATACTCATCTTCCATTGAAGAAAACATTTCTATATATTTTTGTGATACTAAATCAACTGCATACTCTGAATTTATTTTTTCATTTTCAATTAATTTAATGATTTCATCTTTAATCATTGGATCGTTTGCTACTTGAATGTGAGCATCAAAAATCGCAGCATGCTCTGCATCTAAATTTTTCATTGCCACAGCTTTAATATTTTCTATTTGATTTATTGTTTTTTTAATAGCATCTTCATATTTTTCAATTTGTTCTTGAACATTTGAAACATTATTTTTTTCAATTTTTATGTCAAAATGCTTAAGTTCGAAAACTTTTGCTATTGAAATACCTCTTGATGCACCTATTCCTTTTAATTTCATAAGTATCTTAAATTCAAAGTATAAAAAGATTATCCAATAAGTTTTAAGTCCATTAATGTAGATTTAATAGTTTCAATTGCTTTATCTTCATCACCACCATTAGCTTCAATTGTTATTTCTTCATTATTTTTTATTCCTAAAGCCATAACATTCATAATAGATTTAGCATTTCCTTCTTTACCATTTGAAATTATTTTAATGTCAGATTGGAATGTAGCTGCTACTTTTGTAAGTTCTGAAGCAGGTCTTGCATGAAATCCATTTGGATCAATAACTTTTGCTGTAAATTTTGCCATGTGTTTCTCCTCTTATTGATTTTTGACACTATTTTAATACACTAATAATTATAAGATATAAATTGTAAAATATAAAATTTTATATTTATTTAGTGTGTATTATGTTAAAATGAAAGTGCAATTTTATAGTTGCAGAAAGTAGAATTTTTTCTCACCTGATTGCTTTTGCTTTGGGTTTAGCTACAATATATAAAATAATTTTTATATACTCATCATTTGAGAGTAGTTGTTGAAAATAATTGCTTTCTTTAAAAAATATTTGAATGCAATATATTTGAATTTAAGGAGTTTTTATTCAATCGAATCAATCTTTTCAAAAAAGAAAAAAACCAGTTAGTGAACATTTAATTAATGAAAATATTCCTCATCCTAAGTTATTTGTAATTGGACCTGATGGAGAACAAATAGGTGTTTTAACTAGAGCAGCCGCTTTGGAAAAAGCTGCTGAAATGAAAATGGATTTAGTTTTAATTTCTGTCAATCCTAAACCTATTGCAAAAATTCTAGACTATGGTAAATTTAAATATCTTAGAAGCAAAAAGCAAAAAGAGGAAAAGGCTAAGCAATCTAGAACTGAAAACAAGCAGATTAGACTTACACCTTTTATTGAAGAAAATGATATTAAAACAAAAGCTAAGAAAGCTAGAGAATTCATTTTAGATGGTGATTTTGTTAAAGTTTCGCTTAAATTTAAAGGTAGAGAATTACAAAGACCTGAATTTGGTTATGAAACATTAATGAAATTTTATAAAGAAGTTGAAGATGTAGCATCTCTTGCTAAAGAACCTGTTCTAAATGGTAAATTTTATGATATGTTCTTACAACAAGATAAAAAGAAAATTATTCAATATAATAAACAAACAAAAGAAGTTCAATCTCAAACTCAAACTAATAATGTTTTAGAAAATGAAAATAAGGAGGTTTAGTTATATGCCTAAAATGAAAACTAAGAGTGCTTTAATGAAAAGAATTAAAGTTACAGGTACAGGTAAAGTTAAAAGATCACAAGCTTATAGATCTCACTTAGCTCAAAATAAAACAACAAAACAAAAAAGACAATCTAGAAAATCTGAATTGATGCATCCTTCAGATTTAAAAAGATTTAAAGGTTTATTTTAGGAGCATGTTATGAGAGTAAAAGGCGGAATAGTAACACGTAGAAGAAGAAAAAAATGATTAAAACTTGCTAAAGGATATTGAGGTCATAAATCAATTGGTTTTAAAGTTGCTAAACAACAAGTTATAAAATCATGGACTTATGCTTTTAGAGATAGAAAACAAGTTAAGAGAAATTTTAGAAAATTATGAATTGCTCGTATAAATGCAGCAGTTAGATCAGAAGGTATATCTTATTCAAGATTTATCAATGGTCTTAAAAAAGCAAATATTGAAATAAATAGAAAAATGCTTTCAGAATTAGCAATTCACAATAATGATATTTTTCAAAAAATTGTTATTGAAGCTAAAAAACACATTTAAGTTCATATTAGAATGTTAAATTATTTTTAATTTAATTAGGACTTAGAATATTAAGTGAGAACTAGTTTAGAGTTTTCATTTTTTATTTTAAATTAAAAATATATTATAATATTATGTTGTTAGAATGATTGATTGTAACTTAAGGGGAAACAATGAATTTCAATGATTTTTTCAAAGATGATTTAATTTTATTAAATAAATCTTACAAAAATAAAACTGAGGCATTAAAAGACTTTGCAAAACATTTAGTTAAAAAAGGTTATGCAACTAATGAAGAACGTGTAGTTAAAATGGCTCTAAAACGTGAGTCTGAATCATCTACTGGTATTGGAGAAAATATAGCTATTCCACATATAAGAGATGAAGTAATGAAAAAATCATGTATTTTTTTCGCAAAAGTAAATGATGTTGAATGAGAATCATTAGATGCTCAACCTGTTAAATATGTATTTTTTATTTGTTTAAATCCAAATGATAGTGGAACTCACATTGAAATTCTTGCTGCATTGATGAAATTGTTTATGAATCCTCAATTTAAAGAAGGATTGTTAAAAGTAGAGACAATTAAGCAATTAATTTCATTGATGAATAAATATTCTGAAGAAGATAAAGAACAAGAAAAAGCTCCAGATGGTGGTTATGATGTTGTTGCTGTAACTGCTTGTCCAACAGGTATTGCTCATACTTTTATGGCTAGAGATATGTTAAATAAAGCCGCAGATGAAATGGGTATAAAAATAAAAGTTGAAACACAGGGTGCTGATGGTGTTAAAAATGCTTTATCCAGTGATGACATTAAAAATGCTAAGGGTGTAATTATCGCTTGTGATCGTGTTGTTGAATTGTCAAAATTTTCAGGTCATCCTAATGTTTTAGAAATGGGAACTAAACCAGTCATTAAAGATGCTAAAAAAGAAATTCAAAGAATTTTAAATGGTGAAGGTAAAAAATTTGAAGTTTCTGCAAAATCTAAAGATTCTGAAAATAATGCTGAAGCTGAAATGTCATTTAATAATTTTGGTAAAAGATCTTATAAATCTTTAATGACAGGTGTTTCTTATATGCTTCCTTTCATTATATTTGGTGGGATTATCATTGCTATTGCTTTCTTAATTGACATGAATAATGCTGGTAATTCTGATTTTGGTTCAGGTAATGATGTGTCTAAGTGATTGAAAGCCATTGGAGATTTATCATTTGGAATGATGGTACCAATTTTAGGAGCATATATTACTTTTGCTATTGTTGGTCGGCAAGGGTTATTGCCTGGATTTATGGTTGGATTAATGGCTAGAGGTGACTTTTTCTTTAGTTTAAATCCTGATACAGGTGCAGTTGAATGATTAACAAAACCAGGTTCAATAATAGGTTGAATTATTAGTGATAATTCTGGAACAATTTCTATTGATTCTATAACTGCTCAAGGAGCTAATTCAGGTGTTTTTGGTGCCATTGGTGGTGCATTTTTAGCGGCAACAATTTTAATTTTATTTTCAAAATTATTTGCTATCCAAACTAAAAAAGGGAAACCTTGATATCCATCATCATTAAATGGGATTAAAAACATTTTACTTATTCCTCTATTTGGAACCTTCTTAATTGTTTTATCGTTTTGAATTGTAAATGTTCCATTAATTTATTTAAATTATGGATTTACTAAATTCTTAGAATTATTTGAAGGAAGAAATGAACTTGCATGATTACTAGGATTAATTTTAGGAGCAATGATGTCTGTTGACCTTGGTGGACCAATTAATAAAGCTGCTTATGTATTTGGAACTACATCACTATCAACAGCTGGTGGAGAAGGAACAATTTCTATGGCAGCTGCCATGGCAGGTGGAATGACTGCTCCATTAGGAATTGCTTTATCAGTTACATTCTTTAAAAAATTATGAACAAAAGAAGAAAGAGATGCTGGATATGTTAATTATGTAATGGGAGCTACATTCATTTCAGAAGGGGCTATTCCTTTAACATTAAAAAATCCAAAAGTTATGTTGCCATCAAATATTATAGGTTCTGCTGTTGCAGGGTTGTTGATAGGTGCATTAGGTGTTAAAATTGCTGCTCCTCATGGTGGTATACTAACTGTTGCATTAGCTAGATGTGGATATTTTGAAGATTCTCAAGGTCTTCAAATTGGATTAGGAGTTGTATTCTTTATAGCAGCTGTTGTTGCAGGATCAATAACTTCAATGTTTTGTATTTTATTGTTTAGAAAAATATTTGACAAAAAAGCTCAAAATAAAAAAGACAAATCATTAGGTAATGATCATTCTAAAAAATCAGTTAAAAAAATATTTGGTAAATCTAACAAAAAAAATAATGAAGAGTTAGTATCAAATATTAGTTTTAATGAAAAATTACTTTTGAAAAATAACATATTAATTTTAGGAAATTAAATACACATATGATTTATACAATAACTTTTTCACCATCAATAGATTATGTTATAAATACTAAAAATAAGTTTGATTCTAATGATTTAAATCGTGTAAGTGATTATGAATTTTTACCAGGTGGTAAAGGAATTAATGCTTCAATTGTTTTAAAAAGAAATGGTTATAGCAATAAAGCTTTAACTTTTTTAGGTGGAAACACAAAAAAATTATTTTTAGAATTATTAAAAAATGAAAATGTTGAACTTATAGACTTTAATTCAAATAATGATACAAGAATTAATGTAAAAATGTTTGCTGATAATGCAACATTTGAAATTAATGGTTCAAGAGCTTTAATTGATGAAAATCAATTTAAAGATTTAATAGACTTCATTGACAAAGAAGTAAAATCAAATGATTTTATTTTTATAATGGGTATTTGTGAAGAGAAATATTTAGAACAAATTATCAAAAAAATTTATGATAAAAAAATTGAATTTGCTTTAGATATTGACTCAAAAGAAATTTTAAAATTATTAAAATATAAACCATTTATTATTAAACCTAATCGAAGTGAACTAGAATCATTGTTATCAGTCAAAATTAATTCTACAAGTGAAATGAAGAAAGCTATGATAGATCTTAAATCACAAGGCTTAAAAAATCTTATGGTTTCAGATGGTGGAAAAGGTTCGTATTTTTTAGATGAAAATAATAATTGTTATCAAATAACATTAAATAAAAAATTTGATATTGTTTCTACAGTTGGAGCAGGAGATACTTTAATTTCATCATTTACAACATTTTATAGAGAATCAAAAGATGTTATCAATTCTTTAAAAGAGGCTACTTCATTATCAATAGGAACATCTTGCACAAGGTTTTTAGCAAATAAAGATGATAGATTAAAATATTTAGAATTTATTGAAATTAAGAAAATATAATAACAAAATTGTTTATACTAAGTAGCTACTTTATTTATTTTTTAATTCACACTCAAAACTAACTACGACTTTCATGTTATCTGACATAACTTTGTATGTTGAGGGATTTTCTATGTTTTCTACTTTAATTATTCCACTTTTGTTATTAATTTGTTTACTATCTAGTGAAGAATCATTATTTTCTTTTTGACAAAAACCTTCTTTAACTTCAAAACTAAATTGATAACTATTTCAAAGTTCTTTTATTTTTTCTTCAGATGAAATTTCACCAAATTGACTGCTAATTTTTTCCATAATGTTTTTTTCGTAAGCAATATTATATTCATTATTATTTGAACTAATTACATTGAAAGTATCATCTTTTTTAAAATCAAATTCAAAAGAATATTTGTATTTAATAATATTATTTTGTTGCTCACTACATGAAACCACAAAAAGAGTAGAAGTAACAGCAATTGTAGAAATGCCCAAACAAGAAGCCAGTTTAATTTTTTTCATTTATCACACCTTAAAAAATTAAAAAATTATTATTACACATTCATTTTATCAAATTTAATGATAAGTTAATTAAATTTTTAGTTTTGCATATATAATTAAAAATATGAAAAAAAGGGTTGCTCTTGCATGTGAAATTTGTCATAATAAAAATTATTATGAAAATAAATCAGTAAGTGATCAACGTTTAGCAAAAAGTAAATTTTGTAAAATTTGTGGTTCACATCAAATGCATAAGGAAGAAAAATAGTTTTATGGAAGAAAATAAAAATAAAGAACAAGGGCAAATTGTTGAAAAAGATCAAGAACAACAAGATGTTAAAGTAAAAGAAAAAGCTTATCCAATAAGAAATTTTGTTAAAGAAATTAAAAGAGTTTCTTGACCAACAAGCAAAAAAAACTATAAATACTTTTTTTGAATATTTGTGTTTATAATATTTTTGATTGCTTTTTTTGCCTTGATATCTTGGGGAGCAACAGAACTAATAAAAGCTATGGGAGCAAATTAATATGAAAAAAGAATGATACATGATTTCAATAATTACAGGTAAAGAGAAAAAAATTATTGAAGGTTTAAAAAATAAAATTGAAACTTCTAATATGTCAGATTTATTTGAAGAAATAAAAGTTTTTTGAATTCCAACAATTAGTTCAAAAGAAACAATTAAAAAAGCTCAAGGTAAAGAATTTAAAATTAAAGAAGAAAATCTCTACAAAGGATACATTTTTATCAAGATGGAAATGACTGATGAAGCATGATTTTTGGTTAGAAATACAGAATTTATCACAGGTTTAATAGGTTCAAGTGGTGGAGGTTCAAAACCTACTCCTATTTCAAATAGGGAATTTGAAAAAATGTTAAAAAGACAACAAGAAAAAATTAATGAATTTAATTCTATTGAATATAAAAATCCTTATCAATCAGGTGTTGTTGTAAAAATTAAGAATGGTTCATTTAAAGATGAAAAAGGAGTAATAATTGAATCTAATTTTGATAATTTAACTGCTGTAGTTGAAATTATTACTTTTGGTAGAAAAGTGCCTGTTGAATTTCCTTATTCAGATTTACAAATAGTTAAAGAAGATTAATATAATTTTTAATCATGAATTTTTTTAAGAGACAATGAAGAAATTTTGTTGAATATTTTGTTGATAATAAAAAAACTATAATTATCAATTATCTAGTATTTTTAGGTGTTTTTGTTATCTTCATATTAATTGATCAACTAACTAAAACATTTTTATATGATAATGCTGATGACAAACAATTAGTTGTTACTTATCAAAATGCTTTGTTTGGAATTAGAAGTGTTGCAAATTATGGTTTAACATTTACAGGTAATGGATCTATAAATATTGGATTAGTAACTTTTTTAAATATCATTATTTTGCTAGCATGTTTAATATTTGTGATGTTTTTACATTCATATTGATTTGCAATATTCATTGGATTAATATTTACAGGTTCTTTAGGCAATACAATTGATAGGTTGTCATTTGGATATGTAAAAGATATAATATTTTTACCATGATTAGATCGTGGTACTTTTAATTTTGCTGATGTAGATGTAATTGTAGGGTGTATTGGTATAGTATTTACCATGATTACAATATATTTAGTTAAAAGTAAAAGAAATTAAATAATTAGTTATACTTTTATTGTGAATTATGACAAATAAGACAATTAAAAAAATAGGATTTTTTTCAGCTTTATCAATATGTTTTACCTCAGTAGTGGGTATAGGTGTTTTTTTAAGAAATAGTTCTGTAGGAAATAACACAGAAGGAAATGGAATATCTTGATTAATTACCTGAATTATTGCAGGAATAATAGCAATTTTACTTGCTTATCATTTTGGAAAAATATCAAAAGTTGAATCAAAAAAACAAATATCAGGTATAAATGGTTGAACAAATGAAATTGCAGATTATAAAAATAATTGATTCAAAAAAATTGTCTCAACAAATTATGGTTTATTTTATAATCCCATATTAGCTTTGTGTCTTTCTTTTTTCTGTTCAGAATTTTTTATTTTGTTTTTACAAACAATAGATGAAAATATTCATGTTGATATTTGATGTTATGTTTTAATAACATTTTGTTTTGTTCTTTTTTTTATCTTAAATAATTATTTTTCATATCGTTTTAGTAGTTATATTTCTTTAACTACATCAATATTAAAATTTATTCCATTACTAGCAGTAATTTTTATTGGCTTAATATTTGCTAATTCACATAATATAAGTGAAAATACAACATCAAATGGTTTTAATCAAAATATTTCAATTGATAAGGCAGTTCAAGGAATTATGTTATCAATCCCCAGTGTTTTATTTTGTTTTGATTCATTTGTAGGTGTAGGAGCTTGATCTAAAGAAATTAAAGGTGGTCAAAAAGCTGTATCTAAAGTTATTGTAACTTCTATGATTTTAGTAACAATAGTTTATTCACTTGTTTGTATAGCTTCAATTTTTCATTACAATAATGGTCAAGGTGGTACAACAATTTTAAATGTTTTGATTGATTCATTACCTGTTTCTTCTAAAAAGGCAATAACAATTATTGTTTCATTATTTATATTTATTTCAGCATTTGGAACATCTAATTCTGTTTGTGGAACAACCATTAATGAATTTAAAAATATCATTATTTCTAAAAATGTTATTCTATCTAATTATTTATCTAAAATATATGGAAAAGAAAAAGGTTCATTAATAATGTGTTTTATTGTTATGAGTTTTTGATTTTTAGTTATTTTTATTCCAACTATAATAATAAATACAGATGCAGTTGTTGATGGTTTTTCTAATTTAGTGGTTGTTTTAATATTTCTAATTTATACTTATTTAGTTTATCTATATTGAAAAAGTAAAAATTGAAAGAAAAAAGATATTAATTATTCAATTGTAGTTTGAATAACAATAGTAGGCGTAATTGTTGTTTTAGCTTTGAATATTTATTATGTATTCTATAATGGAATTGTTGAACATTCTAAAATGTCATCATGAGGTTTATTTTTATCAGGAACTGAAAAATTTAAACATTTAAACAATTTAGATGTATTAATTTTTTATGTTTCATTTATGATTGTATTTTTTGCTTTTCCATTTTTAAGTTATAGTATTGTTACAAAGAAAAGAAAAATTATTAATTAATATTAATACTTTTGATAAATATTATTTTATACTAGATTTAATAATTAAAATTTTAAAGTTTTGTAGTATTTATTTTAAAGCATATTAAAAATTTGAATATTATGTTAATAACAATAAAAATTATTGTTTATGTAATTAATTTAAATATTAGTTGTATAATCATTTTCTTATTTTAAATTAACATTTAAATTATTTATTCTATTAAATTTTTTAATTTATTTTTAGCTGTTATTGAAAAAATTAAAGAAGCAATTCAACCTAAAATAATAATTGTAAAAATTCCTCATACAATTCTTATATTATTTATTTCTTTGTTATTAAAATCAGTAGTCATTATTTTTATTGCATTAATAATGTCTAAAATTAATATAGAAATTCCTAAACCTATATCAGATATTCAACATATTAAAGCTAATCAAAAACCAACATTAGAAGGAATTGCAATTAAAAATATTGTGCCCAATATTGTGATAACAACTATTGAAACAACTAATCATATTACTTTAAATGTTCTTTTATAAATTTTTTCTACAGCTTTTAATGAATCTTTATAATTATCATTGATCTCTTGATTCATAAATTTTAACTTTCTTTAATCTAAATTAATAAATTTTGTTGTAGTATTATTTTCTAGTTTAGTTTGGTATGCTTCTCATGTAGCACTACCATCTTTATTTAAAGTAGAGAAAAAAATTGGACCTCCGGATACTGAACTACTTTCTACATTATTATTTTCATATCCGAATTGTCAACCACCAGAAATAACAATTTCTTCATTTCAATGGTTATTATAAATCGTAAATTTACCATCAACCTTACCAACATCATTTAAATTTTTTAATTTATTGTATGACTCCTTGGTATAGTCATTCATCCTTTTAAAAACTTTTACATAATCATCAAAATTTTTAATTTCCTCTCCTGGTTGAGTTGGTAGTCGTTCTTCATTATCATACATTTGTTTTAAAACATTGTTATTTATGTTATACGGTTGAAAATCAGCATTTATAACTTTCCCGCTAGCATTAGGTTGTTCTTCTGAAAACATAATTACAGGAAAAAGCATGTTATTATCTTCTACAACATTTGCTTCAATTTTTATTTTATTATAAGATATTTTTAGTATTGAAGAACTCTTCATTTCGTCTTTATTTTTGATTATTTTTGCTTCATCATAAAATGATGCAGTAAATGAAATTTCTTTATTTACTTTATCATATGAAAAATCACTTATATCATAAAGAAGTACACCTTCCCTGATTAAGTTTAATTCATTTTTACTAAATTTCTTTGCCCCTTTCATTTGAGAATTTAAAAGTAATTGTTGTAAGTCTTTATTACTAATATTATCTAATTTTTCTTGAGCAATTTTTTGAACTTCCTCTTTTGTTTTAGCATCAGTAGCTTTGGTATCTTCAAAAGATTGGACTAGTTTATTTTCATAATTTCCATATTCATCTTTATTTTTGCTAAAGATGTTTTTGTATTTGTCTCGTACATTATTTGGTATTCCAGTCCCATTATCATTACTACATGAAATAACTGAAATAATAGGAATAATTGATAATGAAATTGATCCAATTCCTAGCAACATTTTTGATTTGTTTATATTCATAATTTTCGCTCCCAAGTTATTAATTAATTTATCCAAAAAATAATTTTTTACATTTTGTTATAAATTAAACATTGAATGATAAATTTATACAAAGTAAAACTTTAAATAAATGTTAATTTAGTCATTAATTTCTTTATTAGCATAAATAATAGTAAGAATTGAACCAATAATAAAGAAAAAGAATGTACAAATTGCTGATGCAATCTTTAATCCTTGGTTTTCTTCTTTACCATTATGAATTAAAACTAAAATAAATTGAACTAATAAAGTTATTCCAAATGAAAGAATAGCTGGTACTATGCACACGTTAGCTATTGATAAACCTCTTAAAGTTTTGGCTCCTTTTATTCTTTTTTTATCTTTTTCATCATAATAAAAGTTATCATCATTTTGCATATTTTGCCTCTTTTCTGTTTCTAAAAAAAGAAAAAAATAAAACAAAAAAAAAAAAAAAAAAAAAAAAAAAAAATATTAAAAAA
>CAYURK010000014.1:0-14111 GCA_964447225.1 uncultured Metamycoplasma sp. | reverse complement strand
AATCCACCTTATGTTGATTTTAAAAACATAAAAAACAATCATTTATTACCAAAGAATTCAATATTAATGCATAAACCAAATTTATATCTTTATTTTCTAGAAAAGGCATTAAATGATTTGTGCGAAAATGGAGAATTAATTTGAATTATTCCTGCTGCTATTTTTACTACTTCAAGTTCTAGTAAGTTAAATGAAATTATTTTTAATAATTATTCGATTACATACTTTGAATTAATACCAGAAAATGTTTGAGAAAATGCAGCAGTTCCAACAGCTATTGTTAAAATAATAAAAAAGAAAAACCATAAAAATAGAATAGATTATTTTTTTTCTAATGGAAAAATACTATTTGGAAAAAAACCAAAACTACCAAAAGATATTATTGTAAAAGTTGGTGGTGCTTCTGGTTTCAATTCTAATTTAGATGAAGGAGATATCCCTTTTGTTATTTCTTCGACTGAAAGAACTAAAAAATTGAAAAATATTTTATATGAACCTGAAAAATGAATTAGACCAGTTCCAATTCCACCTAAAGTCTTTAGTTATCAGATTTTCGTAAATTGTAAAACAAGAAATAAAAAACCTTTCTATATTCTAGATTTTCAAAAAGAAAATCAGTTTATAAATTATGATGCTTCTGTTTTGTGCTTGTTTGTTAATTGTAATAAACAAGAATTAAACTTAATAATTAAGAAACTAAATTCCATAAATTGAGAAGAGATGGGAATATTGAGAGATGGAAGATTCCATTTTACTCAAAGCATATTAACTGCAATTATTTAATTTTTATAGCATAATCTTTAAAAGCTTCATTAAACTCTTTTAAAATTTGAGCTCTTTTCTTAACTGTTAATGAAAGATTTTTTAGAAGAAAGTCTTTTGCTTCATCAAAAGATCTATTTATAATACTTTTATTTTCAGATCACTTGCATTGAAATGGCGGATTATTGCCATTAGGTGTAAGTGTTTTTAATCTTCTCATAGAGTTGAAAATAATATCATTATTGTTTTTTTTATCAACAACAATAAAAAAATAATCAGTATCGTTTTCCTTAATATTTTTGGATAATAAATCAAAATATTTTCCTCATGTATTTGGACATTTTTCATTAACTTCTCCAGTAAGTGAAAAATATAATCCTTCTTTTGAACTTATATTATCAGCTGATGAATTAGAAAAATCACTTATCTTTATGTTGATTGGACAATAAAAATCATTATTGCCATTTTTAATTAAAATATCATATCAATATCTTGGTTTAGGTTGTTTTTCTAGCACTAAATTCATTTTTTTAAATATTGGAATATTTTTGTAGATTTTTAATAAAACTTCTATAACTTCATCTTCATTGATTATAGAATTAATTCTTCCATCACCATTAGAATTTGATAAATATATATTTTGTTTTTTTAATTCTGTTATTAAATCATTTAAAACTAAATCATAATCATTTAACTTATATTTCACATTTACCTCAAATTATTAATTTAATTTTTTTATTATACTAAATTTCCCACCAAATTAACTAATAGAGCAATATTCAAAATATGAAATAAATTCTATATTACAACTTCTGTCTAAGACTTCTAGGTGATGATAATCAAGTAAATCACCTTGCCTTTTCAAAAATAATCATGTAGCAAATGACCTCCTTTCTATATTATTTACATTTTGATTATATAAAGTATGATTCAAACTTTTTTTAATTTTCTATCAAATAAAAAATTGTTCTTCCAAAACAAAAATTATTCACTTTTTGTGTTTATTTTAGATAATAATTCTTTCTTTGCATTAAATTCTTCTTTAGTAATTATTTCATCTTTTAAAAGTCTTTCAAGAACTAACATCTTTTCATTAAAATCAATTTGTTCATTATTATTTTTAGCTATATCAGCAATGATTATTGTATTAGGTCCACTAAATTCAATTGTATTCATTGATGGTTGATAAAAAGGATTAAATTCCATACTTAATATTCTTGAATTAAAAAAAGAATCATTTTCAAAATTACTATTATTATTTTTATCTTTTTTAGAAAACTGTTGCTCAATTATTTGTTTTTCTTCATTTGAAATTACATCTTCTTTTTTTTCATAAGGAATTTCTAAAGTATCTGTTCACTCAATTTTTTGAGAATTTTTATTTATTTTTTTAATAACCACATTTAAACTTTGATTTTTATTATTTTCCATAATACACCATTTATACTAAATTAAATTATATATAATTATAAATATAATTTTGTTAATGCTGTTTTAGCTCAGAGGCAGAGCACTTCCATGGTAAGGAAGGGGTCGCAAGTTCAATTCTTGTAAGCAGCACCATATATCTTAACAAAGATGCCAAGCAAATTAAACACATAAAATAATTGGAGGAACAGCAAATAAAACTAAAAAGATAGAATCAATACGATCAATTACTCCACCATGACCTGGAATTAAATCTGAATAGTCTTTTACTTTATTTATTCTTTTTGCATAAGAAAATAACAAATCACCTATTATTGAAATTATTGGTAGTAATATTGGAATAACTGAAATAAGAATTTCTCTAGATAACATTATTTCATTAAACTTAATAAATCAAAATATAACAAATGAAAATGATCATCCAATAACAAAACCAACAATTGCTCCTTCAAAAGTTTTATTAGGAGAAATTTTAGGTGCTAATTTTTTCTTAAATATTTTGGTTCCAAATGATGAACCAGCAAGATAACCAAATATATCACACAAGATAGGAACACCTAATAATAGTAGTAATAAATAAATATCTTCTACATTTATAAATAACACTATTTTTCCTACAGTAAGCATCATTAAAATAAAAACAAAAGTTATAAAATATAATTTAATAGTTTCAATTAAATACTTTTTACAAAATAAAAATGGAAATAAAACTAAAACAAATAAAAAAACATATCCCAATCCTGGTATTCCAAACATACCAAATTGATATTGAGATAAAATTAATGTTTTTAAACCTATAGAACTATTAATTTCACTTAACCATTGATTTAATATTTCCCATGGAAAAAAGAAAGAAATAAAAGTTAACAAAGGAAAGTAATATTTCGCTCATCTTGGTAATGGAAAAATTCTAGTAAATTCAAATAATGAAACAGAAGCTAGAAAAAAATATGAAATAAAACCTATTATTTTCCCTGATTTATATGGTAAAGTGATTAAATAAACTAAAATTATTGCAGATATACCTAATAAAATACCAAAAATAGATTTGATAATAATTTTCTTATTTTTACTATTTTTAATATTATCTTTCAATTTCTTCATAATTTCTTCCAAATAAATTATATTTTCATTAATTGATCCTCTTTATTTTTTATAATAGAATCTATTTTTGAAGAATAATCATCAACAATTTTTTGAACATCATTTTGATATGACTTTTGAATGTCTTCACTAATTTCATCAACAGATTTAATTTTTTTAATAATTGATTGTCTTGCAGTTCTTATTTTAATTTTTGCTTGCTCTTTAAAAATAGATAATTGTTTTACTGATTCTTTTCTTTTTTCAGTTGTCATTGGAGGAAAAATAATTCTTAATTTATCACCTTCATCTTGAATGGTTACAGAAAAATTTTGTTTTGTTAGTAATGAATAAATATCTCTTGTTAATTCTTTATCAAAAGGTTTAATAATTAGTTGTTGCGGTTCAGGATGAGAAATTGAGCAAACATCACCTATTGGAGTGGGAGAGTCATAATATAAGACTTTTAATGTTGAAAACATTTGAGGATTTGCAACCCCAATACTAATTCTGGATAATGATTTTTCTAATGATTCGATTGCTTTTTCACATTCTAATATTAATTCTTCTTTAAATACTGTAAATTCCATAACTAATTTTTTACAATTGTAAATTTTCCTTTATTTTCTATAACATTTATTATTGAATTTTCTTCACCAATATTAAACACTAATAATTTTACATTATTATCTCTTGCCATTGCTACAGCAGTAGAATCCATAACTTTTAAATTCTTTTCAAGTATTTCATCATAAGATATTTCTTCATAATGTTTAGCACTTGAATTTTCTTTTGGATCACAATCATATATTCCATTAACATTGTTTTTGCCTAATAATAAAATATCTGCTTTTATCTCAGAAGCTAATAGTGTTGCTGCTGTATCAGTTGTAAAGTAAGGTCTTCCTGTTCCTGCAGCCATAACTACAACTTCACCATTTTCAAGATATTTATTTACTTTTTCTAGAACGAAAGGCTCAGCAACTTTTTGATCAATATTTACTGATGATAAAACTCTTGTTTTAATTCCTAATAATTCAAAAATGGATTGTAATGCCAAAGCATTCATAATTGTAGCCATCATTCCTATGTAATCAGCTTTAGATCTAGGAATTCCATTTTTTTCAGCTGAAGCTCCCCTTCACAAATTGCCTCCACCTACAACAATAGCAACTTGAATTTTTTTAGCAATTATTTTTTTTAATTGTCTTGCTAATTTTTCAACTAACTTATAATCTATAGATAATTTTTTATCCCTATTTGCTAGCCACTCACCTGATAATTTTAGCAATATTCTTTTATAAGCCATTTAACCACACCCTTTAAAATATTCATGAGATATTACCTACTACTACAAAAATATTTCAATAATTATACTAAATACTAAACTATAACATAGTTATAACATTAACAAAATAAATATGAAAAATAAAAAAGAGTTAAATAATTTAGAAAACAAGTATTAAAATTATGAATAAAATGTTGTCTTTAAAATATACTAGTATACTTATGTTGATGATTTATAAATACCAAAATAATTTTAAATTACATAGTCTTAACTAAAAACATAATATTTTTAACTTTTTTATGTAATTTTGGGAAAAATCAAAATTTTTTTACATTTTTTTAGGTTTTTGACAATTTTTTTACATTTATAAATAGGGGGTAAAAAAATGAAAAAACAATTAAATAAGATTCTTAAACATAGTGATAAAATAAAAATTACAGATCTATTAGGTAATGCATTTAGTTTTATACAAGATCAAAAGTGAAAAATAACTGTGGAAGGTGAATTTAAGCATATGTCTTCAAATCAAGGATTTAATGATCAGCAAAAAAGAGAAATAACAGAAATAGTTAAATCAGCTATTGAACCAGTTGTTCAAAGACTTAATAATATTGAAAATAGACTTGATAATATTGAGTCTTTGCCAACCATTTGCAGAGAACTAAAATTACAAAAAAAGTAATAAAGATTAAAATATTTTTGCATAAAATAATAATGAAAGTTTGCTCATAAAAAATTAAAAGTTACATTTCATTTATTAAATTTTAAAAAATTAATTTAAACAAAATAAGAATACTATTTAATTTGATTTTCTAATCTCAAATTATTAGACATTAAAATTTCTATCCTAAAATATATTTTCGTAAAGACTTTAAATAATAGATATCAAATTCAAATGTTGCATTATTTTACTAACAAAGATTTTGATATTTAAATTTGTAAATTTGTATTTATGAAAATTTTTGATAATAAATTCATAATTGTGTTAGAATTAATTTAGCTAACTTATAGAGATATAAGTGGGCTTTAGTGAGAAATCACAGTAAAAAGCGTCTTGTAAGGGTAACCTGTTCTATTGATTATCGTAGTTAAAATAATTGACGAAAATTATTTTATTTAAAAAGTACTCATTCTTATTGGGTACTTTTTTCATTCAATTTCATTTTTGAATATTTACATATAAATTTAAAAATGCAAATTATATAATGATATAATTAAGTTACAAGTTGAATAGTGGAAAAGATTGCTAGTAAAGCAATCTTTCTATTAATAAGGAGGTTTTTTTGAATGAAAAAATAAAAGAATTAGTTGATTTTGAAATTATCTCAATTCAATTTGTAGAAAGAGATGGATTAAAATTTTTAGATATTGAATTACCTGATAAAGATTTAAAAACTATTGAAGAAAAATCAAAAATAATATCTCAAATATTAGATCAAATTGAGTATAAAGAATCTAATTATTATTTAAATGTTTTTTCTAGTGGAACAGAAAAAGAAATTAAATTAGAAAATATTGGATTATATTTAACATCAAATATTTATATTGAATTATCTAAGCATTATTTAAATAAAGATAAATGAGAAGGACAATTAATTGAAAACAACAATGACAATATTGTTTTAATTGTTAATAATAAAGGTAAATTTCAAAAATTAAAAATTGAAAAACCATCAATTTCTTTTATTAAAACAACAGCTAAACTAAGAAAGGAAAAATAGTGAAAGCAACACAAGGACAAAGCCAACGTAGAAATGATATATTAAATCTAATTAATATTGTTTCATCTACTAAAAATATTGATAAAAAAGTTATTATTGGATTTTTAGAAAATTCAATTCAAAGAATTATAAATTCTCAACTAGATCCTGATGCAAAAATATCTCTAGATATTAATGATAATGGATTAATACTAATGAATCAAAATAAACTTGTTATTGATGATAGTGAAGAATATAAATCTGATTCTAAAGTTGTTGATATTCATTTAAGTGAAGCTCAAAAAATTAATCCTACTATTACTATTGGTGAAACTATTGCATCAAGAATATATTTTGACGATTTTTCAAGATCAATGTTTTCAAAAATTGAACAATCATTTAGAATAGAAATTTTAAATTGAGAGAAAAAGAGAATTTATGAAAAATATCAACCTTTAATCGGTACAGTTGTTGAGGCAAAATTAGAAGATGATTTTGGTGGCAAAGGAGCTACATTTACATTAGAAGATGGAACTATTTGCTACATGCCTACAAAATATCAAAATCAAAATATAAAATTAAGTTCAAAAAAATATCACAACGTTACTATTGAAGAAGTTTATGAAAATTCTAAAAGTTATCAAGTTTTAGTTTCAAATGATTCACCTAATAAAGTTAGAGAAATTTTAAAAAGAGAAATTCCTGAAATTGATCGAGGAGATATCCAAATTGTTGGTATTTCTAGAATAAAAGGGGAAAGAATGAAAATTTCATTTAGACAAAACCCTAAATATGAAGGACAACTTGATATCAAAGGATGTATTATTGGCCAAAATAGTGAAAGAATAAATAGAGTTAGTGCTGAAGTAGGTGAAAAAATTGATGTTGTATTATATTCAGATAACATCTTTGAATATATTGCAAATGCTTTAAGTCCTGCAAAAATTGTTTCAATAAATAAAAAAGTAGGAACAAATGATTATTTAGTTGTTGTACCAAATAAACATAACACAATAGCAATTGGTGTTAAAGGAGCAAATGTTAAATTAACTGTAGAACTAATTAGAGTAAATATTGATATTTGTTCATATTCATATGCTATTGAAAATAATATTCCAATTAATTGAAATGGAAATATAAATGCTGAAGAATTAGAAAAATTAGATGCAGGATTTGTTCCTGGTCCAAACCAAAATCAAAAAACAAATAATAGAAAACAACGTATCAATAGAAATAATTGAAGAAATAATTATAATGCAGATGATTTTGCAAAAGAAATTGAGGAAATGAATTCTGAAATTCTTTCATATAAAGCAATTGATTATTCACAATTTGATTTAAACAAAAATGATTCATTATCTAAATCAAATTCTAAAAATTTAAATTCTAATAATGATGAATATGAAGAAGAAATTAGTCAAAGTGAAATTAATCGTGTAAATGAAAATTTCAATTTTGATAAAGATCTTTTAGGTGATTTAGACTTAAACGATTTTAATTTAAGTGATTTTGATGATGAAGATGAATAATCAATAAGAGGTTCAATTGGTTGTATCAAGAAAATGTATTATTACTGGAAAAATTTTTCCTAAAAATGAATTGATTAGATTTGTTCTTACAAAAGATGGAAATATTTATTTAGAAAAAAATCAAAAGATATTAGGTAGAGGTGCTTATTGTCTTAAAGATGAAAAAATTATTGAAATATTATTTCAGAAAAAATTTTTAAATAAAACATTTAAAAGAAATATTTCAAATGAAACATACAGTAAATTAAGAAAGGAAGTGGAAGATTATGTCAAAGAATAATAATAAAAGAATAGCAAATGATGATGAAATTAAAAACCAGCTTACTGATGTTAAAGTTGAGTTAAAAGATGGTGTATTTATTTTTACAGGTCCTATGAGTATTAATGAATTTGCTAAAAGAATAAATAAACCAGCTAATGAAATACTAACTAATCTTTTTAAAAAAGGTGTAATGCATAATTTAAATTCTATTCTTTCTGAAGAAGAAATTGCTGAAATATGTTTCGACTATGGGTTTGATTTTAAAAAGGAAATTGAAATGAATGAATCAAACTTTATGGATTATTTTGAAATTATTGATGATGAAAAAGATTTAGAACCAAGATCACCTATTATTACTATAATGGGACATGTTGATCATGGTAAAACAACTTTAATTGATAAAATTAGAAATTCTAATATTGCTAGTGGTGAAGCTGGTGGAATTACTCAGCACACAGGAGCATATCAAATTAGTCATAAAAAAAGACTAATAACTTTCTTAGACACACCAGGTCATGAAGCATTTACTGCTATGAGAATGAATGGAGCAAAAGTTACAGATATTGTAATTCTTGTTGTAGCTGCTGATGATGGTGTAATGCCACAAACAATTGAAGCAATAGATCATGCTAAAGCTGCTCAAGTACCAATAATAATTTTTGTTAATAAAATGGATAAACCATCTGCAGATCCTGAAAAAATAAAAGGAGATCTATCTAAATATGATATTCTTTGCGAAGAATGAGGAGGAAATTATACTTTTATTTATGGATCAGCTTTAAATGGAAAAGGTATTGAAGAATTATTTGAAGCTATTTTATTACAAGCAGATATTTTGAATTTAAAGGCTAACAAAAATCGTTCTCCAATAGGAACAGTAATTGAAGCAAATATATCTGCAGGAAAAGGAACAATAGCAACATTAATTGTTACAAATGGAACAATATATAAACGTGATTTCATTATTGCAGGATCAAATTATGGAAGAATCAAAACTTTACTATCTATTGATGGAAATGAAATAGAATCAGCCGGACCAGGAACTCCTATCATTGTAACAGGTTTAAATTACTTGCCTAAGTCAGGAGATAAATTTTTAGGATTTGAAGATGAAAAATTTGCAAAAAAACTTGCATCCAAAAAAGCATTTTCTGATAAACAAAATGAATTGAATTCAAAAAATATAAATCAAAATGCTATTGGTGATAAAAAAATTATCAATTTGATAATTAAATCTGATGTACAAGGAACAGCTGAAGCAATTAGATTCTCATTATCAAAATTATCAAATAATGATGCTTTTGTAAATATAATAAGATGTTCTAGTGGAAGTGTAACAAATTCAGATATATTACTTGCAAAAGCTTCTCAAGCAATAATTTTTGCTTTCAATTTAAAAATTGATGGAACAATAAGAAATCAAGCTTCTCAAGAAAAAATAGTAATTAAAACTTCCTCAATTATTTATGAAATTATAGATGAGGTTGAAAAAATAATAAAATCTTATGGAGCACCAGAATACGAGGAAGTAAAAACAGGTGAAGCTCTTATTCAAAAAATATTTTATTATTCAAAAGTTGGAAATATTGCTGGATGTTTAGCTACTGAAGGAACTATAAAAATAAATACTAAAATGAAACTTTTAAGAAATAATAATATTATTCATGAAGGTATTTTGGAAACATTACAACATGGTAAAGATCAAATTAAAAAAGTAGAAAAAGGAAAAGAATTTGGAACTCATATTAAAGGATTTAATGATATTAAAGAAGGAGACATAATTCAAACATTTGAAGATGTTTTAATTGAAAAATAATATTAATTATGAATGAAATCCAAAGAAGAAAAAAAGAATCAAATTATTTATTATGAATTTCAAAAATTATTAATGAAGATGTAACAAATTCTAATCTTAAAAATGTATCAGTTATTGATGCTAGATTATCAAAAGATGGATCTAATTTAAAGATTTATGTTTTATTTGAAAAAAATGAAAAAAAATCTCTTGAAATGTTAAATAACATCAAAGGATTTATTAGAACTGAATTAACTAAATATGATAGTAATGCTAGAAAAGTTCCTGAACTGATTTTTAAAATTGACGATGTTTCAAAATCTTCTGCAAGAATTGAACAAATATTAAATGAAATCAATAATAAAAAAAATAATAATGAATAAAACTACTAAATAATTTTGTCCAACATAAATGACATATAAATTGGTATCTCAATATAATTATTGTGAATTTTGAAATTATTTATAGATAAAACATACTTGTTAGTATTATCGTGAATTTTGTTTAGACTTTTAATCTTAAATGAATTTGAACTTTTAACTTCAATTAAACAATTTTCATTATTTTTGTTTTCTAAAACAAAATCAATTTCATATATCTTTTTCCTTGTTTAATAAATGAATAGTAGTAGATATTGTTAAAATTTTTGTATATTTGTGTAACAACAAAATTTTCCATTAGTCCTCCTTTAATTTTATTAAAGTTTTCTTCTGAAATATTATTAGTTAAATTGTAATTTAATGATAAAAATCCATGATCATTATAATAAAGCTTAAAATAATTATCAGATACATTATTTATTAATGGGAACTGAGTATTTTTAAGATTATTTATTTTTAATAATAAATTTGAATTATTTAATCAAATCAAATACTTTTCTAATTCTCTATATTTTGCATTTTTATCTAATTCTTGAAATACAAACTTTTTGTTTTCTTTTAAAATTTATTGATATTAGAATAAATTAAATTTAAAAAAGTTTTTGATTGAAAAAGTTGGGAATATTTATTTATATCATTAAGATAACCTAAATGAATATAAATTAATTCTTTAAAACATTCTTGGTATGTAAAATTGCTACCAATAAATTTTTTAACAACCTCTGGAAACCCATCAATAATTAAATAATGGTTAAAAATTATTAGACATTTTCTAAATACTTCTAATTATTAAAACTTAAAAAAGTTATATTATTAATAATACTATGAATAATAAATTTGATGCAATAGTAATAGGTGGTGGACATGCAGGAATAGAAGCAGCTTTTGCTCTAGCAAAAAATAAATTCAATGTTGCTTTAATTTCTTTAAATACTAATCGCTTAGCTATGTTACCTTGTAATCCTTCTATAGGAGGACCAGCAAAAGGAATTATTACAAGAGAAATTGATGCATTAGGCGGAGTACAAGGATATTTAGCTGATAAAGCAATGATTCAAATTAAAATGCTAAATACTTCAAAAGGGCCAGCAGTTAGAGCATTAAGAGCTCAAATTGATAAAGATAAATATTCACTAATTGTTTTGGAAGAAATTAAAAAAACAAAAAATATAACATTAATAGAAGCAATAGTTGAACAAATCATTCAAGAAAACAATATAGTTAAAGGTGTTAAATTAAGTGATGGATCTTTTATTGAAGCTAAAATTGTAATTCTAACAACAGGTACATATATGAATTCAAGAATCTTAAGAGGGGATAGTATAACAATTAGTGGACCCGATGGTGAAAAAACAACTCAAAATATTTCCAAATCACTAATTGAAAATGGAATTGAATTAATAAGATTAAAAACTGGTACACCTGCAAGAATATTTGCTAATTCAATAGAATGAAATGAATTGGAAGAAGAAGTATTACCGATTGAAGAACTTACATTTAGTTCAAGAACTAAAAATAAATTAAAAGCACAAATCCATTGTTGATTAACTTATACAAATAGTAAAACACATAAAATCATCTTAGATAATATAAATAAATCAGCAATGTACTCAGGATTAATTGAAGGAGTAGGTCCAAGATATTGTCCATCAATCGAAGATAAAATTGTTAAATTTTCACATAAAGAAAGACATCAAATATTTTTTGAACCAGAAACAGAAAAACAAGATATTTACTACATAAATGGTTGTTCCACTTCAATGCCAATTGATGTTCAAGATAAATTTTTAAGAACAATCCCTGGACTTAAAAATTGCAAAATTCAAAAATATGGATATGCTATTGAATATGATGCTATTCTATCAGGTCAAATATATCATTCATTAGAATCTAAAAAAATTAAAAACTTGTATTTTGCAGGACAAATAAATGGAACAAGCGGATATGAAGAAGCAGCAGGTCAAGGTCTTGTTGCTGGAATTAATGCTTCACTTAGATTAAAAAATAAAGAACCAATTAATTTGAAAAGAAATGATTCTTATATTGGTGTATTAATTGATGATTTGGTATTAAAGGGCACAAAGGAACCATATAGAATGCTAACTTCAAGAGCAGAATATCGTTTATTATTAAGAAATGATAATGCTGACATAAGAATGTGTGAATATGCTAAATATGCTAACATGATCACTGAAAAAGAATACCAAAATGTTATTAATAAATATAAATCTATTGAAAATAAAATTAAAGAATTAGATAGTGTTTATTTATCATCAAATGATGAAAGAGCTAAAAAATACTCAATTTTGCATGGACAATCAATTCTAAAAGTTTTAACTAGACCAGATGTTGATTATAATGATTTTATTAGTGATTATGAATTTAAAGATTCATTAATTACAAAAATAAGATTGGAAGGTTATATTGAGAAACAAAATAAAGCAGCTTCAAAAATGTTAAGACTAGAATCTTTAAAAATTCCTCAAAATATCAATTATGATGAGGTAACTAATTTAGCTCTAGAAGCTAGAGATAAACTTAAAAAAATAAAACCTGAGACTATTGGACAAGCATCAAGAATAAGTGGAATTAATCCTGCAGATATTGAAATGATTTTGTTTTATATTAATTTAAAATATAAATAGGAGAGCGATATGTCACTAATTGATAATGATAATTTTGATCAAAAAATTGAAAAAGATAATAAAAATGCTAAATGCAAAGAATGTAGTAAAAGCATTCCATCTGATGCTCCTGTTTTGTTATGTGAAAATTGTTTTAACAATAGCATTAGAGATGTCTTAAATAAAACAATTGAAAACATTCAAAAAATTAATGAAGAGTTAACAAAAGTTAATAGTAATATTAAAATTATTGAAAATGAATTAGAAAAAAATAAACAACATCATATTATAGTTTTAAATAAATTAGAAATTGATTTATTAAATTTTAAAGCAATAAGAGACAAATTTTTAATAGATAAAAACTTAAATATGAATGCTTTCAAGATTAATCAAATTCAAGCTAATAAATTAAGAGAATTAATGAAATGATCTTTATATGATATTAAAGAAATTGATAATGAATTAAAATAAAGGATTATTTATGACTAAAAATATAAAACAAATGAAATTAAATAATGATTCTAGTATTATTGAAATAGAACTTGAAAATGGTAATAAAGTAAATGCTGATATTTTATTTACTTTTAATGAAAATGGAGATCAATTTATTTTGTATGAAATTAATGATATTGCTTATGGAGCTAAAATTAATGATGATAATAGTCTCAAACAATTAGAAGAAGATGAATGAGAACTTGTAGAAAAAATATTTAATGAATGACAAGAAGAACAAATGGAAAAAGAAGAGGAAAATAAATAATGGGTGTTATTAGCATTATATTAATAACAAGTGTTTGTATTGTTGCAGTAGCAGCAATCATTAGTTTAATTGTTATTTGACTAAAAATTAGAAAAAAGAGAAAAGAGATTAATAACACTCAAAATACTATTGCTAGACAAATAAGCAATAATGAAGGTGAAATTAAAATGAGAGAAAGAGAAGATTTTGGTCAAGCAAATGAACCATTACAAAAAATACTAGGTTCAACTATAAGTCATGAAATAGTAGAGTTTTGTATTAATTCATGTATTAGAAATGATTACAAAAATGTTTTGATGATTGGAAATGTTGATGTTTATGAAGTAATAACTTTATCAAAGACAAATATATTAACAGGCATCTGATGTCTATCTTTAATTAAACCAGCGTGTACTTCATTAACAACTTCCTTCCTTTCTAGTGTAATTATTTTATCTTCTTCATTAGTTTCCTTAGCAATAGTATCTGGTTTAGCAGCAGATTTATTTTTAGATTTACAC
>CAYURK010000013.1:0-15227 GCA_964447225.1 uncultured Metamycoplasma sp. | reverse complement strand
AATATAGCCTTTCTTAAAACTTTATTATTAGTTAATTCATTAACAAGAGGGGCTTTATCATATGTACTAATTGAAGTTATAAATGTAATAAATACTTTAAAAGATTTTATAAACTTTTCTCAGCCTTTTTCTGAAGAAACATCAACAACATCATAAGGCATATTTCAACAAATTACACCATTAAATAATTTTGGATATTTTTTAAAAGTTAAAATAGATAATGTAGCCCCTCATGATTCACCACACAAATATAAATACTTTATACCTGGGTATTTATTTTTAAATTCATTTATTATTAGTCCAATATCTTGTACATATTTTTTAAAAAAACGAGTTGCTTTATTATCATTTGAACCTTGAGCTCTCATATCAAAGGAAAATAAATAGCAGTTATCAAACATTTTATAATTTAAAAATTTAATTAATGATCCATTACCATTTAGTCCAGGAATATAAATTAAAGCTTTATCAGTATTATTTTTAGGTAATATTAGAAAAGTGGGTATAGATTTTTTAAACCCTTCAACATTCATATTTTCTTCTACAATTCTTTCTTTTTCAAATGATTTTTTCATAAATAATGATTATCATTTTATTACAAAATTTAATACTATGTTGTTTTTGAATACATCATTTTATTCGCAAAATGTGATATAATTATTTTGCTGTTTTTATAAAGACATAAATTTGTTTATAACTTATCTAAAAAATAATTCAAATTAAGGAGAAAAATGAATAGAAAAAAACATTGCACTTTATTTGCATTTCCATTAATTGTAATCTTACCAGTAGTCTCAACTATTTCTTGTTCAAAATCAAATGATAATAAAAATGATTTTATTGACATAGGAGATGAAAATTTAGATTTGGATGATAAACCAAATTATGATGATAATGATTCAATTATAGATATTAATGATATTAAGTTAGATATAAGATGAATTAAAGCATTTAGAAATGATAAAACAATATATAGTAATTCAATAGAAAACTATATATTTGATAATGGAGATGAATTATTAAATAATGATGAATTTAATATTCAATATGTAGGGATAAATGAATATCTACCAACTTATTCAATTTATGATAAAAAAATAAAAAAATATTATCAAACATCTATTGATTGTAAGTATCAAAAATTTATTGATAATTTTACAAAAACTCAAACTAAACATTATATTTCTACAAAAATTATTGAAAATTATAAAAATGAAATGATAGTTGAACATAATGTAAGCGATAGAAATTTTTTTATACCAGTTGATACAAGTGATAATTCAATTTCATTTATAAAAAATGAATATGTTTGATTTGAAACATTGTGAGGATCTAATAAAAATGGAACAAAAGAGTCAATTTTTAATTTAAATATTAGTTCTACTAAAATTAGAGAAATGCTATTTGGAGCTTTTGAACAAAATATGGATAATTTATTTATTAAAAATATAAAAGCAACAGATTTATATTTATTACCTAAAACAATAGTTCTTGATGATCCAGTAAATTATGTAAATTTTTGAATTGAAAATTTAAAAAACAACGAAAATGAAAAATATTATTCACTAACAAAAGATGAAAAAACAAAGGTTTCTTTAGATATCCCTAACAGAAATAATGTAAAATCTCAAAAATGATCAGGAGTTATTTGTGGTAAAGGAATATCAGGAGATATACCTTGAACAAATTATCCAAACGGAATATCTTTATCAATGTTATCAATGTTAAATTCTAATAGTAAGGATTATGACAATATTATTTCTAGGATAAATGCCTCTAATAGTAGTTCAGCAAAAAACTACTTTAATGAAATAATAAATAAAGGCAAAAGAATATCAATAAATATAGTGAAAGAATTTAAAAATAATGTGAATGACATTATTTCTCTAGATTTTTTCACTAAAATTAACGCAGGAGCAAGTTCAGGTTCATTCGCTGCAGATGGAACTCATGTTGGATTATATAATATTTCTGGAATTCAAAAAATGAGTTTAACTTATTTAGAATATAAAAAATTTTAAAGACAAAATAGAAAGAATATATTCACATTTCTTTTTTAAATTATTTAAAACTTTATTTGGAGTTAATAATGTCTAAAAATTAGCACAAGAATACCTTAAAAAAGGTGATAAGATTAATACAAAAGTTATTTTTGACAATGGTAAAAAATTTGAGTTAAATGTTAAAGGAGAGATTAAAGCAATGTCTGATTCTGGATTTAATAAAAAACAGTTAGAACAAATTGCACAAGTTGTTGTTACAACTATTAAACCAATGCTTGATCCAATTATTGAAAGACTTGATGTTCTTGAATCTCTTCCAGTTATTCAGAAAGAGTTAAAATCACAAAATAAAAAATAATTTAGTTAAGAAAATAAAAAATATTTTTCTTGTTTTTTTATTTTAAATTACTAAAAAACTTTGGAGTTAATAATGTCCAAAAAATTAGCACAAGAATACCTTAAAAAAGGTGATAAGATTAATACAAAAGTTATTTTTGACAATGGTAAAAAATTTGAGTTAAATGTTAAAGGAGAGATTAAAGCAATGTCTGATTCTGGATTTAATAAAAAACAGTTAGAACAAATTGCACAAGTTGTTGTTACAACTATTAAACCAATGCTTGATCCAATTATTGAAAGACTTGATAATATTGAGTCAAGACTTGATGTTCTTGAATCTCTTCCAATTATTCAGAAAGAGTTAAAAGCACAAAATAAAAAATAATATTTATGGTTCTTTTTAAAAAATAAAAAATTAATTTATTTATAAATTATCACATAATAAGATTTACCTATAAAATGTATAACAATTACAAAAATAATACAACTAAAATAAATTTAATAAAACAATATATTTAATTAATTCTATTTTTGGAAATATTAAATCATTTAATTATGACTGAGTAGATAAAGCTTTTTTAACAAATAAATCAAGTCTTGAAGATTTTCTTGCACCATTATTTTTGTGAAAAACACCTTTTGAAACTGAAGTATTAATCATTTTATGAGCATAGGCAACTAATTCTTTAGTTTTAGGATCTTTTTCTGAAGCTGCAATTTTAGCTTTTTTAATAGCTTTCCTTACACGAGATTTCATTGCAGAATTATATTCTCTTGACTTTTCATTTGTTTTAATTCTTTTTATTTTTGATTTTATGTTAGCCATTAATTTTTATTTCCTTTCTTTATTTTTGTCTCTTATGGTGGTTTTCATTAAAATCTTGTTAATGCTAAAAATTATAATAAAAATTAATGTTTTCACATTAATATTGTTAAAATTTTTTTATGACTAATTACATCATTGGTATAGTTGTTTCTTTAATATTTATAACTTCTGCTCTAATTGCTTGAATAGTTATTTGGATTAAAAAAAATTTAAATAATAATAAATTGGCAAAAAAAGGAAAAATAACTGAACAAGCAGTAAATGACAAGTTGTCTTTGTGGGCAAATGTTAATAATAGTTTATATATTCCTTCCTCAATGTTTAAATATGATGAAAACAAAATTTTTGAAATAGATGGAATTTTGTTAACAACTAGAGCTTTGATATGTGTTGAAGTAAAAAATATAAATGCAACAAAAATTCATGGTGTTGGTAATGAGAAAGAATGAGTTAAAGAATTAGGACAAAATAAACATATGATTAAATCTCCAATTCTTCAAAATGATAAGCATATTGATCACATAATAAAAATGACAAATATTAAAATGCCTATTATTTCATTAATTATTTTTGATTCAAGTTCATGTAAAGAGCTTGAAATTGAAAATATTCCAAGTCATGTTTTAGTTATTAGATCAAATGAAATTGACACAACATTAGAAAGCATTATTTCAGCACTCATCCCCAAAATATCAAAAGGAGAAATTGAAAAAATGTATTCAAAACTAATCGAACATCAAACAAATAGTAAAAAAGATAAAGAATTATTAGTAACATTTGCTAAGGAGTTTAATGAAAAAACTTTCACAATTTAAAGATGGATTAAATTTTTTTAATGGTATTGAATTCAATCTTAAAAGAAAAAATATTAAAAATTTAATAATTAAGATTAGTTCTAAAAATACAATTGATGTTTCTATTCCATTAAAAGCAAATGATGAAATGATAGAAAAATTTTTGAGTATTAATATAGATAAATTTAAAAATTATGTTGATAAAAAAAAGGAAAATATTTCTGTTAATGAAAAAGAAAAATGATTTTATATTTTTGGAGAAAAAACATATTTTGATCTAGATGTTAAAAACAATAAAATCATAATTAATGATAAAAAATATTCAATTAATAAAAAAAGTATTAGTGAAGTTATAAATACTTGAAGAAAAAAGCAACTTCAAATATATTTGTTAATTAATCAATTGCATTATCAAAAAATAATGAATATCGATAGTCATATAGTTAAAGTAAGAGATAAAACAACTGCTTGAGCAACAAATCATATTAATAAGAAAATTATTTATTACTCAACAAATTTATCTTCTTTTTCAAAAGAAATTATTGATTATGTTATAGTTCATGAACTTGCCCATAATAAATATGCCAATCATTCTAAAGAGTTTTGAAAATTTGTTGAAAAATACGATTCTGATTATAGAAAAAAAAGATTAAAACTCAAAAAATTAATATACTCATTTTTTTAAAAGTTAATAATTTTTTTAATCATTTAACTTAAACAATAGACATTAATAGTAAATAAAAGTATTTCTAATGAAAAATTAATTATTCATTTTCAATAATACCTTTTAAATGATTCATTGATATTATTGCATCTTTAATACCTTGAAGACCTTTACCAGAATTTTTTCTGGCACCAAACGGAAAGATATCTGGACCCCTAGATGGTAAACTATTTATATTAACAGTAAATACTTCTATTGAGCTGGCAAGTTTTTTAGCTAATTCAATATTGGAGGTAAAAATAGAAGCTTGTAGTCCATATTCAGATTTATTAGTAATTTCAATGGCTTCATCTATTGACTTAAAAGACCTAATTGGTAAAACAGGACCAAATTGTTCTTCTCAGGCAATTCGACAATTTTGGTTTATATTATGAAGAATGATTGGATGTAATATGTTACCATTTACTTTTATATTTTGATTAGTTAGTCCACCATTTTTAAGAGCATCATGAACTAATTCTAAATTATATTTAACAGCATTCGAATTAATCATTTCTGTAATATTAAAATTTCCATCATTGGCTGAACCAACAGTTAATTTAGCAACTTCTTCATCCATTAATTCAACAAATTTTGATTCTATGGATGAATCAACTAAAACACGTTTAATGCCTGTACAACGTTGACCATTATAATCAAAAGCACCTTTAATAATTTTTTGCGCTGTTAATTTAAGATCTGCATCTTTCAAAACAATTGCTGCATCTTTTCCTCCAAGTTCCAAAACTACTGGTATAAAAGGATTTGATTGAGCTATTTTTTTCCCAATATTAGTTGAACCTGTAAAAGATATCATATCTATATTAGAATTTGTTATAACTAAATCACCAATTTCACTTCCTTTTCCTATAATGCAACTAATTTCACCATTATTAAATCCTGCTTTATACAAAAGCATACTTATGTGTGCACCCAAACATGATCCTTGTGTTGCAGGTTTAAAAACAACTACATTACCTGAAATTAAAGCAGGTGCTAATTTTGACATAAGTAAATTTAAAGGATAGTTAAATGGACTAATTGCCAAAACTACACCAATTGGTTCATAAATAAATGTTCCTTTTTTTCCTTTAATATTATGAATAGTTTCATCAATAATTAAAGGGTTATTTATGATTTTTTCATATTCATCAATTGTTTGTTTAATGTAATCGATTGTTCTATCAATTTCTTGAATTGCAGAATGTTTAGTTTTTGCAATTTCTTTGACAATAATATTAGAGGTTTCATCTCAATCCTCTTTTAATAAATTACAAAAAGTTAACAATTGTTTTTTTCTTTGATTAAAAGTGGATTTTTTGTATTCATTAAATGCCAACTTAGCATTTTTGAATATTTGATCTATCTCAAATTCATTTGTTATTCTTGGAATTGATCCAACAATCTCACCATTTATTGGAGAGTGAACATGCAATGAATAATTAAAATTATCCATTATTTTTGTTCCTACAACTACTTTATATAATTTACTTTCCATAATAATCCTTTTCATTAAAATAAATTATATTACTTTTGTTTACATTAACAACTATACTATATAAAATTTGACTTTTAGAATACTAATAATTTAAAATTATTTATAAATATATAAATAAAAATCACATCTTTTATTTACTATATAATATTTTTATGAAATTATTTAATAAAAATAAAAAAAATGAAGAGATTTCAAAAAAACTTACTGAAAAAGATGAAAAACAATCTTTAAAGAGACAAGAAAAAAGAAAAAAGAAATCTTTGAAAGAATTATCATTTAAATCTTTTGAATTTAGAGAAGCAGAATTTCTACTTAAAAAAATAAATTATTTAGGTAAATCAATAAAAAACCTTTCTGATGAACAATTAAAAAATAAGACACGTTTTTTTAAACAAAGACTAAACAAGGGAGAAACTTTAGATGATATTAAAGTTGAAGCTTTTGCTGTATCTAGAGAAGCAACATTTAGAGTTTTAGGAAAAAGACCTTTTGATGTTCAAATATTAGGTGGATTAATTTTAGACATGGGTTCTGTTGCTGAAATGAAAACAGGAGAAGGTAAAACAATTACTTCAATAGCTCCAATCTATCTAAATGCTCTTGATGGAAATGGGGTAATTGTTTCAACTGTTAATGAATATTTAGCTGAGCGTGATTCTGAAGAAATGGGAGAAGTATTTAAATGATTAGGTTTAACTGTTGGTCTTAATAAAGCAGATATGTCTCCTCAAATGAAAAGGAATGCTTATAATTGTGATATTACTTATTCTGTTCATTCTGAATTAGGTTTTGATTATTTAAGAGACAATACTGTTACAAATATTAAAGAAAAAGTTCAAAGAGGACTTAATTTTGCTTTAATTGATGAAGTTGATTCTATTTTGATTGATGAAGCTAAAACACCTTTAATTATTTCGGGTGGACAACAAAATGAATCCTCACTATATACTAATGCTGATTTATTTGTTAAGTCACTTGTAGAAGGAGATTATTTTATTGATCATGAATCACAAGGTATTTCATTATCTTATAATGGTGTTGAAAAAGCAAATAAATGATATAAAACAGATAATTTATTTAAAATCGAAAATACTGAAATTGTTCATAGAATTCAAAATGCTTTGAGAGCAAATTTAATTATGAAAAAAGATTATGAATATGTTGTTTTGAAAGGGAAAATAGAGCTTGTTGATCAATTTACAGGACGTATCATGGAGGGTAGATCATATTCAGAAGGATTACAACAAGCAATTCAAGCTAAAGAAGGTGTTGAAATAGAACCTGAAACAAAAACTCTTGCTACTATTACTTACCAAAATTTTTTCCGTATGTTTAAAAAATTGTCAGGTATGACAGGAACAGGAAAAACTGAAGAACAAGAATTCATAAATACATACAACATGAGAGTAAATGTTGTTCCAACAAATAAACCAATTTTAAGAATTGATCACGAAGATCAAATTTATTTAACAATGGAAGCAAAATATAAAGCTTTAGTTAGAGAAATAAAAAAAATTCATGAAAAAGGACAACCAATATTAGTTGGAACAACCCAAGTTGAAGAATCTGAATATTTACATAAATTACTTCTTGCAGAAGGGTTGGCTCATACTGTATTAAACGCTAAACAAAATGCCGAAGAAGCGGAAATAATTAAAAAAGCTGGATCAATGTATTCTATTACTATAGCTACAAATATGGCCGGTCGTGGTACAGACATAAAATTAGGAGAGGGAGCAAAAGAAGTTGGTGGTTTATATGTTTTAGGAACCGACAAATCAGAATCTAAAAGAATTGATAACCAATTAAAAGGAAGATCTGGAAGACAAGGAGATGTGGGTGAATCTAAATTTTTCCTTTCCATTGAAGATCGTTTGATACAAAGATTTTCATTACAAGACAAATGAAAAGAAATTTTTAAAAGCTTTGGAGATAATAAAATTACTGGAGGTCAAATTGTAAAGGCTTTTGAAAGAGCACAAAAAAAAATAGAAGGATTTAATTATGATTCTAGAAAAAGTATTTTAAATTATGATGATGTTGTCCGTAAACAAAGAGAAATGATATATGCTCAAAGAGATTTAATTTTAAGTTCAAATAATTTATCAAATATTGTTGAAAGAATGATTTCAAATGTATCAAATCAATTATTATTTGTTGAAGGTATTACTACAGAAAATGGGACTATAAATTATGATGAACTAATCAATTATATAAACAAAAATTTTTTCAATAGAGAAGCACAAGAATACAAATTTGAAAAAAAAGATTTAATTCATTTACCTATTGATTTTATTCCTAGATATTTTGAAAAAAGATTAACATCTATTTTTAAAAATCAAGAAGCACTAGTTAATGAAAAAGGATCAATTATGTCTTTTGTTTCATTCTTAAGAAATATCATTTTAACAAATTTAGATTTTTATTGACAAGAACATATTAATATAATGGACAAATTAAAATCATCTACAAATGTTGTTCAATATTCTCAAAAAAATCCATATCAAATTTATACTGATGAAGGTACTAAAAAGTTTTATGAGATGATTGATAATATAGCTTTATATTCTATTTCAAGTATTTTTACCCAAATATTTGGATTTACAAGAGAACTAAAATCTAGAGTAGATGAAGCAACACCTGACTTATTACAAAAAGAAATAATTAAACAAATGCTTCAAATGTCTGACAAAGATTTAATGTCTTTTTCAAAAGGAGAGAAAAATATCGATATTTCTTTAAAATATGATGATCCAACTCAAAAAGAGTTAATTGAACTTGATTTAAAACTGTTAAATGCAAAACAATCTAATTTTAAATAATGTAAAAATTATTTTCCAATTTTGAAATTACAAATATCTCCATCTTGCATTTCATATTGTTTACCTTCTAATCTAATTTTTCCAGCATCTCTTGTAGCTTTTTCTCCACCATATTTTATAAAGTCATCATATGAAATAACTTCTGCTTTAATAAAATATTTTTCAAAATCATTATGAATTATTCCAGCACATTCTGGGGCAAGCATTCCTTTTTTAAACACTCATGCTCTTGTTTCCTTAACACCAACTGTAAAATATGTAGCTAAATTAAGATTATCAAAAGCTGCTCTTGTCAAATTATCTAGACCTGAGGTTTTTAAATTAAGTTCATTTAAAAATATTTCTTTTTCTTCAGAATTTAAAAATGATATTTCTGTTTCAATTTCAACAGAGAGAGGAACAATTTGAATATTTCTTGCTTCAGCGATTTTTCTAATTAGTAAATAATTATTATCATTATCTGGATTAGATGCATTTTCACTAGAAATATTAGCTACAATAATCATAGGTTTAAGTGTTAACAATTGATAACTTTTAATAATTGACTTTTCTTCATCATTTAAATTTGCTTCTCAGGCCATTTTTTCTTGTTTAAAGTAGCTCATAACTTTATTAATTGTGTCAACTTCTTTTAATAATTTTTTATCTTGAGTATTATGTGCTCGTTTTTCAATTCTTGATAAAACATTTTCAAGTGTTTGCATATCAGCTAGAATCAATTCTAAGTTAATAGTTTCAAAATCTCTAACTGGATTAACACTATTAGAAACATGTAAAATATTTTTATTTTCAAAACATCTTACAACATGAACAATTAAATCCACTTCTCTAATATTTGCTAAAAATTTATTTCCTAATCCTTCTCCTTTAGAAGCACCCTCAACAAGTCCAGCTATATCAACAAATTCAAAAGTTGCTTTTACAGTTTTTTCAGTTTTAACCATATTAGATAAGTTATCTAATCTTTTATCATTTAATTCAACAATACTTACATTAGGTTCAATAGTAGTAAAAGCATAATTTGCTGATTCAGCTCTCATTCTTGTTAATCCAGAAAATAATGTAGATTTTCCAACATTTGGTAGTCCAACAATACCTGCTTTTAGTCCCATAATAATTCCTATTATCAAATTTTATTCTATATAAATATTTTTTAGTTATTCAAAATCAACTTTTATTTTAACACCTATTTTTAAATTATCAAAATTAATAACTTTATTATTTTTCATTAATTTCCTCTAATATTTTTCTAAAATTAAAATCATCAAACTGTTTTCTTTTATAAACAATTACACTTCCTTGTAAAACATCATATTCTCTTCTTTCTTCATCTAATATTCTTAGAGTAGTCGTCATCATAACTCCAGTTCCTTTACCTGTAATTATTTCTAATTGATCATCCATTCCATCTAAATCAAATGATAAAAGAGCACTTAATATTTGCCCAACTGCTTCTTCTTCTGTATATCCATGTAAATCTAAAGTCATAATATATTTATTTTAGTTTATTTTATTAAATATAATGTAATAATGAATTTTATTGAAAAATCAAAATATGAATATGTTATTGAAAAATCAAGATTTATTGGTTTTGTTTATGAAATTAATTCAACTGATCAAGTTAAAGAAATACTATCTTGTTTGAAAAAGGAACACAAAAAAGCTAAACATATTTGTTATGCTTACTATTTAAATGATGGTATCTCAATTAAAATGAAATCTTGAGATGATGGAGAACCACAAGGTACAGCATCAAAACCTATGATTAACATTGTTCAAAATTTTTGCATTGAAAACAATAAAAATATTTGTATATTTATTATTAGATATTTTGGTGGAATAAAGCTTGGAGCTTCAGGTCTTTATAGATCATACTCAAAAGTGACTTCAGAAAGTATCAAAAACTATAAATAGCAAAAATTATTTTTTAGCCGCTGAAGCTCTTCTTTTAAATCTTTCAATTCTACCTGTGGCTTTTGCAACAGAAGTATCACCTGTATAAAATGAATGACATCCTGAACAAACATCAATAGTAATTTCACTTGAAGTGGATAATAATTCATGTTTTTTAGAACAAGTAGAACATTCAACTTCTATTGAATTTAATTTTGGATGAATATCTTTTTTCATAAATTTCCTTTCTAAAAACTATTAATGTTATTTAAGTAAAATATGCTTTATTCCTAATTATAGTATTTTTTTAGAAAAATACATTTATTATTCTTAATGAAATTATTATACTTATGGAATAGTATTATTTTAATATTAATTGTTTATATTTTCATATCATATAGATAAATTTAAAATATTTCATTTATATTAGTTCAGTCAACTGAATCAAAAACATTTAGTGCTTTTTCATTCATTAAAATTTTATATGATATTCTAATTAGTCCATTTTTTTCAAATGTAGATAATAAAGAAATTGAATATACACCATCTAATGAATTCAATTTATTTAAATACAATTGATGTTCATAATCATTTTTAATTTCAAAAGTAATATCTCTCTCTTTTAATGGTTCTGAATCAAATTCAATAAATTTATTTGAAACATTATAAATACATTCTTCTAATATTTCGGCAAATATAACATCTGAATCTATTTTATATGGATTAAATTTACCTATTCATCCAACAAGATTAGAACCTAAATATAAACCTGCATTGTAATTAGAATGCAAATATTCATTTGCTAGAGGATAAATTGTAAATTTTTGATTTGATATTTTTTCAATGTCTGATTTAATTTGTTTAAAAGATTTTTCATTTGAAGAAATTATTATTGATTTCTTATCATTAATCATACCTCTATCAAACAAAGATAGTTTATTAATCTTTCTTTTAAAATTATATTCATAAACATTTAATAATGGAATTGCAATGGAATTTCTAATTGAATTGTATTCTTCTGAGACAAATGTTTTTAAATTTTTAACATCTCTAAATTCAAAAGGATTAAATTTATTTTTATCTTTATTCATTAAAGTATAAGTTCATACTTGTGTATATCCTAAAAATGAAATACTTTTTTCTAATTGATCAATAGAACTAATAATTGTTGTTTTAGTTTCATTTTGTTGTGGTTCAAAATTATTTAATCCATAAAATCTAAATATTTCTTCAACAATATTTTGCATATTTTTTATATCATGTCTTGTATTTGGATAACTTATATATGTATCAAATTTAAACCCTAATATTTCAAGCGATTTAATTGCATGTTTATATTTTGAATTTTTTGTAATATCAAATCCTGCATAATTATTTAAATATTCTTTATCAAATTTAATCTTATTTGACTTAATTTTAATTTCATTAATTAATTTTGAAGTATTTTTAAAATATTTTGCAATTAAATTTCTAGTAGCATTGATTAAACCATCTGAAATGACTCTTGAATTATTAATTGAACTATTTGTAATTTTTTTAATTAATTTTGAATTATCCCTAACTATTTTTTCATCAACTTGAGAAAACTCAAATAATATTTTTTTACTTTGATTAGTAGATTGATAGTCTTTTATCTCTTCCACACCCAATACTGATATATTATTCTTTCCATCATTTAGATAAATAATTTTCTCATTACTATTAATTTTTAATTTATTACCTATTTTGTTTTTATCAAAAACTCTTGAAGATACTCCAGTAATTATCATTAATAAGTTTGCAAAATTAATAAATTCATTATGTTCTATTTTAATGTTTGATTTTAATAATAAAAATAAATCATCTATTGGTAATTTAAAATTATTATCTACTTCGACTTCTGCTCCATTTAGTTTGTTTATTTCATTTTGTTCTATTTTAATGTTTGAAACAAAAGTTGTTTTTTTTGTTTCAAATAATTCATTATTTGGTTTTAAATGAAAATATGCAGCCAGTTCATTTGCAAGTATTAAATAAGATTGAGCATCTGATCTATTTGATAAAATTGAAATCTCAATAATATTATCATCCAAATTAAAATATGATATTGGGTCCAAATTTAAATCAATTTCATTATCCAATATAAAAATATTGTCAATTAATTCACTAGTTAATAATGATTCTTTAAATCCTAATTCTCCTAAAGAACATAACATACCTTCTGAAATGATTTTTGCCATTTCTTTGGATTTTATTTCAATGCCATTTATTATTGAACCAGGAATTGCAGCAATTACATAATCATCTTTTTTAACATTTGTAGCAGCTGTTTGAATAATTCTTTTTTTATCATTAAATTCAACTTCACATACTGTTAATTTTTCAGAGTTAGGATTTTTGGATGTTGATAAAATGTGTCCAAATTTTAAATTTTTATTATTACTAAATTTTTCAATTTTTTCAACTTCAAAACCTATTGAGTTTATTGCTTCACAAATTTGATTTGATGATATTTTATTATTTAAATTTATTAATTTTCTTAATTTATTTTCTGAAAAAAACATTTTTTCTCCTTATTAAATTATCTAAACTGCTTCAACATTCTCATATCATTTTTGAAAAATTCTCTAATGTCTTTAATTCCATATTTAATCATTGCTATTCGCTCAATTCCGATTCCTCCAGCAATACCTCTAACTTTAGTTGGTTGTTTATATCCAGCTAATTTTAAAACATCTTCATTAATCATTCCTGCTCCTAGTATTTCGACTCATGATCCTTTATAAAACATATCAACCTCTATTGAAGGTCTTGTAAATGGAAAGAAAGAAGGTCTTGTTCTAATTTTTATATCTTCTTCAAAAACATAAGATAACATGGATTTTAATGTTCATAAAAGTGACTGAATATTATGATTTCCAATAGAAGCAAAATCTACCTGTGTAAATTGATGAGAGTGAGTTTGATCATCATCATCATTACGATATACTTTCCCAATTGTAAAATATGAAAAATTAGTATTTTGATACTTTTCAAGCATTCTTGCTGTTACTCCTGTATTATGTGTTCTTAGTAAAATAGAATTATTTATGTATAACGTATCTTGCATATCTCTAGCTGGATGATTTTTTGGAATATTAAGTTGTTCAAAATTATAAAAATCGCTTTCGATTTCTATTGCTTTTTCTTCAAAATAACCATTTTGTAAAAATCACTCTCTAATTCTTTGACTAACTAAAAATAAAGGGTGATAATTTACAAATCCATCTGTATTAACATAGATGTCATTTTTATCATTTTGTATTTTTAATTCCAGTGTTTTTATATTAATTTCATTAATTTTTTTATCCAATAAAGTATCAATTTCATGTTTAAGTGAAGATAACTCTTTTCCATATTTTGCCTTATCAGAACCATTAGCATTTTTAATTTTTAATTGCAAATTAAAAATTGGTCCTTCATTAGAAAAGATTTTATTTTTTACTAATTTAAATTCTTCAAAAGTATTAATGTTATCAATTAATTTTTTATAATCCATAATATCCTAGTAATGTTATTTAAAATGTTTTAAACTATATTATATTTAATTATCAAAAATTTATAGTTATTTTAAAATGTATAAAATTATGTAAGTTTCAATATCATAGTAAAATATTTAGAATATGAAAAAAATTAGAACAAGATATGCTCCTTCTCCAACAGGATATTTACATATAGGTGGTGCAAGAACAGCATTATTTAATTATCTTTTTGCTAAACATAATAACGGTGATTTCATATTCAGATTAGAAGATACAGATATTTCTAGAAACGTAAAAAATGGAGAAAAATCACAACTAGATAATCTAACATGATTAGGTATTTTACCAGATGAATCACCATTTAAACCTAATGAAAAATATGGAAAATATCGCCAATCAGAAAAATTAGAAAGATATAATGAAATAATCAATGAATTATTGACAAAAAAACTTGCTTACATTGCCTATGATTTACCTGAAGAATTAGATAAACAAAGAAAAGAACAAGAAAAAAAAGGAATAATGTCATTTAGGTATGATCGAAATTGATTAAAAATAACTGATGAAGAAAAAGAAAAAAGATTTAAAAATAATGAATACTCAGTAAGAATCCAATTACCTAAAAATAAAATATATTCATGAGATGATTTAGTAAGAGGAAATATTTCATTTAATACTGATGAAATAGGAGATTGGGTTATTAAAAAATCTGATGGATATCCAACATATAATTTTGCAGTAGTAGTTGATGATCATGATATGGAAATATCACATGTTTTAAGAGGAGAAGAACATATTGCTAATACTCCAAAACAAATACTTAATTTTCTTTTCATATGTCCTCCTATT